>DASQGS010000270.1:0-25810 GCA_035632455.1 Thermoanaerobaculia bacterium
GGAGGACATCATGCGCATTCTGAAATTCGGAGGTACCTCGGTCGCCAACGCGCTGCCGGCGGTGATCGACATCGTCCGCCGCTCCGCCTCGGAGGATCGCGTCGTGGTTGTCGTGTCGGCGCTCGACGGCGTCACGCGGCAGCTCGGCGATGCCATCGATCGCGCCGTAGCGCGCGAAGGCAAGCACCGTGATTTCATCGACTCCCTTCGCGAGATTCATCGTGAGAGCCTCCTTGCGATTACAGGCGCTGGCAACTGGAACGGGAGCGGCTCCACGGTCGATTCGTGGCTGGCGCGCCTCGGCGAGTTGCTCGATGGCGTCGCGCTGCTGCGCCACTGTTCGCCGCAGACGCGCGATGCCATCCTCGGCATCGGCGAGCGACTCGCGGTGCCGATCGTCGCCGAGGCGCTTCGCGAATCCGGCATCTCCGCGATTGCCGTCGACGCCTCAGCATTCATCCGCACCGACGATGCGTTCGGCCGCGCCAACGTCGACTTCGACATCACCGCCAAGCTGGCGCGCGCGCAGTTCGACCGCATCGACCGTATCGATCGGGGCACGATTCCAGTCGTGACCGGCTTCATCGCCGCCACGTCCGCCGGCGATTGGACGACCCTCGGCCGCGGCGGCTCCGACTATTCGGCCGCAATTCTTGGTCACGCCCTCGGCGCTGATCGCGTCGAGATCTGGACCGACGTCGACGGCATCATGTCCGCCGATCCACGCACGGTCTCCGCGGCCTCGACGCTGGAGCGGCTCAGCTATCGCGAAGCCGAGGCGCTCGCGGCGGCGGGAGCGCGCGTGCTCCATCCGCGAACCATCGCACCGCTCGCGCCGCGCGGCGTGCCGGTGGCGATCCGCAACACGCTTCGTCCCGCGGGCCCGCACACGATCGTCGGGGCGCTCGATTCCGAGGACGGCCCGCGCGTCAAGGCGATCACCTCGGCGGACTTGACGCCCGCAAGCGCCACAACCTTGCCGTGGCACGTAACGTCGGGATCGATCGTGACGCTCGTCGGCGAAGGCATAGGCTCGAGTGCCACCATTGCCGTCGCTGCGGCGAATGCACTTCATGCGGCGCGCATTCATCCCTGCCTGCCGGCCATTGCGCCGACGCCGGACAGCCTCGCGATCGTTGTCGCTGAGGACGACCGCGACGACGCCGTCCGCGCCCTGCACGATGCTCTCGTGCTACAGCGACGGGCCATCCATCTCGTCATCGCAGGCGCCACCGGCCGGGTCGGCTCGGCGCTGGTCCGCCAGATCGAATCGCTCCCTGGTCAACACATTGACCTCCGCGTCGTCGTGGCCGCGAACCGGCGCGTGACCCGGCTGACACTGCCCGGCGGCAAGCGCGATACTCCGGCGGAGGTTTCGACGGAATGGGCGAAGACTCTCGACCTGCTCCGGCACGCGAAACTCGCGAGAACGCTCTTCATCGATTGCACGGCCAGCGCCGAGGTTGCCGCGCTCTATCCGGATCTGCTTCGCGAAGGCATCGGCATCGTCACGCCGAACAAGATTGCCGGCGCGGG
The DNA here is from genome assembly GCA_035632455.1 of Thermoanaerobaculia bacterium. GTDB lineage: Bacteria > Acidobacteriota > Thermoanaerobaculia > Gp7-AA8 > Gp7-AA8 > DASQGS01. The sequence continues at coordinate 1,537 of DASQGS010000270.1, forward strand.
ACCGCTCGCGGAATGGCGCGATCTGCGCAAGTTGGCGCGCGAGGGTGGCGCGGTCTGGCGATACGAGACGACGGTCGGCGCCGCGTTGCCGCTTCTCCGGACGATCGGCGATCTCATCGCCAGCGGCGACCGCCTCCTCGAGGTGCAGGGCGTGCTCTCCGGCACCCTGTCGTTCATCCTCGCTTCACTCCATGACGGCCACAGTCTCAGCGCAAGCGTCGCCGAGGCCTACGCGCGCGGTCTGACCGAGCCCGACCCGACCATCGACCTCGGCGGCGTCGACGTTGGGCGAAAGCTGTTGATCCTCCTCCGCGAAGCAGGTGTGGAGCTCGAGCCGGATGCGATCGAAAGCGAGCCGCTTGTGCCGTCTTCGATCACCTTCGATGGCGGCATTGACGCGCTTGTCGAGCAGCTTCGCCCCTTCGACTGCAAATGGCATGACCGCGTTGAGAGCTCGGAGAGCCGTGCCGAGCGCCTCGTGTTCGCGGCGACATTCGACGGCGTCCGCGCGCGCGCTGGAATCGTGAGCGTTGGCAAAGGCAGCCCGCTCGCACGCGTCCGCGCCGGCGAAAACGTGGTTGTGATCAGAACCAGCCGCTACGACACCGTCCCGCTCACCATCGCAGGCCCCGGCGCGGGACCGGAAGTGACGGCGGCCGGAGTATTGGCGGAGATCATCGGTTTCCTCCCTCTCCCCGCCAGGAATCGCGCCGAGAGCAGGAAAATCGACGTTCGGGGAGAGGGCCGGGGAGAGGGGAAAAGCCCGACCTGAATTCCGAGGTCGAGATCGACATCCTGCTCTGTTGCCCCTCACCCTGCCCTCTCCCCGAACAGCGAGCGGCGTTCTTGGCCCTACTGCACGGGCGGGGAGAGGGGACTTCTGCCCTATTTCGGCGGGTCAGTCAGGAACCCGACCTTCACCGCTCCGGCGCCGCGCGCAGTGTCCATGGCTTCTACGGCGCGGTCGAATCCGATTTTGTCCTCGGCGTTGACGAAGACCACGCGATCCTGCATCTGGCGCGAGAGCATTTGCGGCGCGAGGTTGTCGTGCAGTTCCTTCGCGGAAGACATCTTCGAGGCATTGAGATAGATCCCGTCGCTGCGGACCGTGATCACGAGCTGATTCTGCTCCGAGGTCGGAGGTGGGCCCGTGATCTCGACCTTCGGTGGCACTTCGACGTCGAGCCCCATCTGGAGGATCGGAGTGGCCACCATGAAGATGATCAACAACACGAGAACGACGTCGACCAGCGGAGTGATGTTGATCTCCGATCGGACGCCGGTGATGCCGCCTGGACTCATGGCCATGGATAACCTACGTCTTTCCCGGCACGGATTGCGCGGCGGCCTGTGGGTTCTCGGTGAGGATGGCCACGGCCGAGAATTGCGCGTCGTTGGCAGCCTTCAGGACCGTGCGCACGCGGCCGAAGCTGATCCGCCGGTCGGCCTTCAGCATCACGGTGCGCGTGGGGTTCTTCTCATGCTCCGCGGTCAGGTACGGCACGAGCTTGTTGTCGGGAATCCAGTCCTGGCCGACGAACACCGTGCCGTCGGTCTTGATCGAGATGATCAGGTCGTCCTTGTTGCCCGGCTTCCGTTCCGCGTGCGGCCCAGCCGGAAGGAGAACGTCAACACCCTGCTGGAGCATCGGTGTAACGACCATGAAGATGATGAGGAGCACGAGGCATACGTCGACGAGCGGGGTGACGTTGATGTCGCCCTTGACTTCGTCCGCGCTGCCACCGCCGCCTGTTCCGAATGCCATGCCGCCTCCGATGCTCAACGCGCCCTTGCGCGCGCCTCGTTCTTAATGAAGTAGTCGACGAGCTGAGATGAGGAGTTCGACATCTCGACCTGGAAGCGCTCGACTTTATTGAGGAGGTAGTTGTAGAGCCAGACGGCCGGGATGGCGACGAAGAGGCCGAGCGCTGTGGTTGCCAAGGCCTCGGCGATACCGGCCGACACGGCTCCGAGTCCGCCCGACCCGCTGACGGCCATTCCCTGAAACGCGTGCATAATCCCGATGACCGTGCCGAGGAGACCGATGAACGGCGCGGTCGTAGAGATCGTGGCCAGATTGCCGAGGCCCTTCTTCATCTCGGACGTGGTCATGAGCGTCTCGCGCTCGATGGCCCGCTTGCCTGACTCCACGAGATCGAAGTCTTCGGGCAGATCCTGCGCCGATTCGAATTGGAACTCCGTCAATCCCGCTTTGAGCACCTTGGCCAGGTGGCTGTGGTTGAAACGCTTATCGCTGGCGAGGCTGATCGCTTCCTCGAGCTTGTGATGCTTGAGCAGAGGGGTGACGCTCTTGGCGAGCTGGACCGATTGTTTCTTTGCGTGCTGAAAGCGCCAGAGGCGCTCGATGGCGATGGTCAGCGACCAGATCGACATCGCTCCGAGGACGATTACGACTACACGGGCCAGCCAGTACATCGACTGCCACATTCCTATCAGGCTGAAACTTGCCTGCATTCCTTGCATGAAAAGGTCTCCTCTCCTACATGCTCGTTGAAGCGTCTGCCTATTGCAAATGGAAGTTGACGAATAAGGTGTAGTACACCGGAACCGGCTTTCCGTTGAGCGTGCCTGGGCGGAATTTCCACTTCTTCACGGCGTCGACGGCGCTCTTGTCGAGGCCATACCCGAGCGGCTTGAGGATGCTGACGTCGATGACGTTTCCTTCGCGGTCGATGGTGGCTTCGATGAGCACGACTCCTTCAAGCCGCTCCTTGCGCGCAGTCTCGGTGTATTCCGGTTCCACGCGTGAGACGACCGTCGGTGGCTTAACGTCACCGCCGACGTGTTGAATCTTGTCGCCGGTCCCGCCGAGCTGGCCGCCGAGTTGCCCACCCAGCGTGCCTCCGAGGGTCCCGCCGAGCGTGCCGCCCACCACGCCACCCACGGTTCCGCCGACCACGCCGCCCGCCTGTCCGCCGACCACACCGCCGGGGACGGCGCCGCTGGTGTCGGTCGGGACGTCGACCTTCGGGATCTCCTTCGGGATGTCGGTGGGCTGATGGAAGCTGTCAACTTTCTGCGACTTTTGCACCTTCTCGATCTTTGGCACAGGAGTGGCGACCGCCGCGGGCGGTGGCGGAGGGGGTGGTGGAGGCGGGGGTGGGCCGGCCTGGCTGACGATAAACGCATTGATCGGTGTCTCGGCGACGTCCGTACTTTTCTTGACGTAGAGTCCAGCGGCGACGATCGCGCCGACGACGCCGAGGTGGATGGTCGTCGAGATCACGGCGGTCAACCATCCGCCCTTTTTCTTGTCGATTCCGGCCGACTCGATGAGGACGTCGTTAAACATAAATCATCATGGTCGTGCGCGTGGCCTTCGGCGGGTGTGTCAATTCTGCAACCTTGTCCGAGCGCGTCAGTACAATGCTTCGATGCCGTTTCTTCCCGGCCGGCGGACCACACTCGTTCTGAGCGCGCTTCTGATTGTCGCGTTCGGCTGCGCAGTCGCGTGGCGAATCGTCGTCGCGTGCGATGCCGGTTGGATCGGTCTGACCTACTCGAGCCCTATGCCCCCAGAGTCGCGTCTTGCGAATTTCCAGGTTCTCGGCATGGGACCTTCGAACGTGGCCTTTGTCCTCCTCGACTCGAAGGCCTATGCGGCGGGAGTGAGGGCCGGCGATCGAGTGGTCTCCATCAATGGCGTCCCGGCGTACAAGACCGCCGCGATCGCGGCGATCGCGGCGCGCGCGCGCCGTGGGGACCAACTCATGTATCGGCTGAGCCGCAACGGGAAGGAGCGCGAAGTTCGTCTTCCCCTGGTGTCGCCGCTCTCGTTCATGAATCTTGTCACCGGGCTGATCACCTCCGTTCTCTGTTTCGCGGTGTTCGTCGCAGCCAGCCTGATCGTCTTCTGGAGCAGGCCTCGATCGCGGGCAGCGCGCGTCTTCTACTGGCTGTGCACCGCCGGTGCGGCGTTCTTTGCCGCCGCCACGATGGGCGACCTCGACGTTATCGGTTTCCGGGGCATCGAGGCGGCCGGGGCCCATCCGGCGTGGTTCACGCTCTACGGAATCTACGCTCTGCTGAGCCTGCTGCTCACGAACCTGATCCTGCATCTGGCTCTGGTGTTTCCAAAGGAGCTGCCGATCCTGACGCGGCACTCGCGGATTCTCGTTTGGGTCCACACGTTCTCGTTCCTGCCCATCACCTGCATCCCGTTCATCATCGTGGCCTTGAAGTCGTCGAGGCACATCGGGTCGTCGGTTCTTGCCGGCGCAGTGCTGGCGGCGATTCCGGTGATCGTCTTTGCGAACGCTCGCCGAGCCGCCGCAGACCGAGGCTGGCGCGGCGCGATTCTCGACCGTCCGCTAACGGTTCAGCTCGCGCTCATCTCCGTGATGACATTGCCGCTCGCGGTCATCCGGCTCGACGAGAGGCATGCTTTTGCCGCCGGTATGGTCGTCGGCTTCAGTTTTGTGTTCCTGATCCTTGCCATCTTTCTGATCTACTCGATATCGACCATTGCCGCGCTCGTAGCCGGCTACCGTTCGAGCGGAATCGAGGAGAAGCGCCAGGCGCGTTGGCCGCTGTGGGGCCTCGGCGTCTGCGTCGGTGCTGTGACGTTGTGCTCCTTTCTGCTGATCGTGACCAACTCGCTGGCGCCCGAGCTGCGATCAGTCACTTTCGTCGTCTCGAACGTGATTCTGCGGGCGTTCTACGTCATCATCCCGATCGCCTTCGCCTTCGGCATCCTCAAGTACCGGCTGATGGACATCGACGTCATCATCCGCAAGACCGTGGTCTATTCGATCGTCACGGCGGAGACCGGGATCTCGTTTTTTATCTTCGTCGCCGGCCTCGGCAGTTGGCTGACCGCCCATTTCAAGATTCACAGCCAGACCTTCACGGTCGTGTCGACGCTCATCCTGGCGGCGCTCGTCGTGCCCGTTCGGAATCGCGTTCAGCGCTTCATCGACCGCCGCCTCTTCCGAAGAAAGTACGACACCACCGACGCCGCGAAGTTGATCCAGCACGAGATTCTCCGCGCTTCCGATCTTCGGCCGCTTCTGCAGAAGATCGCCGAGACCCTCCAGCAGTCGCTGCAGTGCCGATCGGTCGTGTTGTTCGTCGATCCGAACGACGAGGATCGATTCGTGCCCGAGGCCGCGATCGGCGTGGCCGGCGAGCTGCTCGCCGGTCTCGAGCTGGAGCGCTCGGCGATTCCGTCCACTGCCACGGTGGTCAGCGCCAGCTCGCTCCGCCTTCGCGAGGACGAGTGGCTGCGCATGCGCAAGCTGCACGCCGAGCTCTTCGTGCCGATGGCTCTGCGCGGCCGGCTGCGCGGCGTGATGCTCCTGGGATCGCTCCTCGGCGGCGCGCGGTACGACGACGATGACCGGCTGTTCCTTTCCTCGGTTGCCGAGCAGATCGCGCTCGGCATCGATAACCTCACCGTCGGCGACGAGGTGCGCGATTTCGAGCGCGCCTTGGAGATCCAGAAATCGCTCCTTCCGAAGTCGATGCCTCGGGTGGCCGGACTCGACATCGAGGCGAGCTGGCGCCCGGCGCGCACCGTCGGCGGCGATTACTTCGACGTCCTCCCGCTCGGCTCGTCCCTCGGCATCTGCATCGGCGATGTGGCCGGCAAGGGGATGCCCGCCGCATTGATGATGTCGAGCCTGCAGGCAGCCGTTCGCGCCAGCGTCTCGGAATCGATCACGCCGAGCGAGCTCTGCACGAAGGTGCGGAACGTCGTCTGCGGCACCCTCGCCGGCGGCAAATTCGTCACGTTCTTCTTCGCCATCCTCGATCCCGACGCGCTGGCGCTGCGCTACACGAACGCCGGACACAATCCGCCCATGCTGCTGAAGAGCGATGGCCGAGTGATCCGGCTCGATCGCGGCGGCCCGGTCTTCGCGCGGCTGATGAGTGACGCTGATTACTGTTCAGGAGAAGTTGCTCTCGATCCGGGCGATGTGCTGGTGCTGTTCACGGATGGCGTCACCGAAGCGCGCAGCGCGGACGAGGAGGAGTTCGGCGAGCAGCGACTCGTGAACAGCGTCCGCCAATCGCCGAATCGCGCGGGCGCCGTCGTGCACAACATCCTGGAGAACGTGCGGAACTTCTCCGAGGGCGTCGTTCACGATGACCTCACGGTCCTCTGCGTTCGAGTGAGCCGCGAGACGCCAGGGAACGTCGTGGCGTTCGAGCGATTCGCGCAATCACGGTAATTATGGAGTGCGGCAGCTCGCCGCCGCTTTCCATGACCACTGGCGCGGCAAGAGACCTCTCGCGCAGACTCCGCGAACCGCGTAACCGGCGAAGCTGATTGCGCGGGGTCCGCGCGAGAGGCCTGTCGCTTCGCCTGTGGTCAACGAAAGCGGCGGCCAAGCCGCCGCAGTCCAAAGTGCGAGTGGCTCGTCGCTTCGCCTGTGGTCAACGAAAGCGGCAGCAAGCTGCCGCAGTCCATAGGGCGAGCCGCCGCATCCGTAGTTACGCGACGGGGCTAACCGTGTCCGTTTCCGGCGCGACGTGGCGCTCGTTCATCCGGCGGATCGAGCTCCAGAAGTCGTTGTCGAGATCGTCGAAGATGTAGCCGAACTGGTCGCGGTAGAAAGCCTTCTCGTGATCCGAGGCGCTCATGTACTCGGCCGCGACCTGCTCGATCGAGCTGCAGGCGAACAGCTCGAGCAGGCTCGACTCGAGGGCGCGCGGATCGCGGATGCTCAGAACAGTGAGGACCGCCCGGAATCCACTGTCGGTGATTGCGCGCATCTCGTACCTCCGAGGCAAGGAGTTGTAACTCGTGGCAGAGCATATGTCGCTCTCCGCCGGCCGGAGGTAAAGAACGTGTGCAGAGTTACGGGCAAATTTGGAGTGCGGCGCCAGGGCCGCCGCTTTTCGCAGGGTCTGAGCGAGTGGCTCGGCGTATCGCCTGTGGTCAACGAAAGCGGCGGCCAAAGCCGCCGCAGTCCATAAGCGGCAAACCGCCGCAGTCCATAGACGTCACTTCTTCTTTTTCTTCTTGTCTTTCTTGCGCTTCTTCTTGTCTTTCTTGTCCTTCTTCTTCGACTTCTTGTCCTTCTTCTTCTTGCCGCTTTGCGCTTCGGCTGCCGGCTCCTGGGTCTCGGAGGCGGCGATCGGTTTCCGCTTTTGCCCCCGTTTCGCGCGGCGCGGCCGGCGCCTGGCCGGAGTCGGGGCAGATGCCACCGGCGTGACGTCAATCGAAGGCAGCAGCGCGACGAGCTCCACGCGCTCCTCCGCCGAGAGCGCACGCCAGATGTCGGCGAGTCGCTGGAGGCCGCGGGCGTCGTCACCCGGCGTGGGGGATTCCACTCCGGCTAGAGCGACATCAAGGGTCTCGACGACGATGTGCCGGGGAGTGCCGGCCTCGGAAGATTCCTGCGGTGCCATAGCTCTGCTCCTCTTCGTTAAAGCCTGATTTTGCTCGGGATGAGCGTCTTGAGGCGCTCATTATCACGTTTTTCCGGGGCTGGCGCGTGAATTCTCCGAGGTAGCCCCGCGCACCGTCACCTGACCTTATGATCCGGCGCACAGCCCAACGTTCAGGACCCATCCAGAGTGGTCATCAAATGTCCCTCGGAGGTGTGTCATGACCGTAATCCAGGAGGCGATCGCCGCACCGGCCTTCGCACGTCGAATCGCAACCATCGGAAGCGAGAACGCTTTCAAGATCGGCCCCTACATCCGGGAAGTCGAGGCGCAGGGACGCCGCGTCATCCGCTGCAACCTCGGCGAGCCGGATTTTCCGCTCCCGGCGCATATTGCCGCCGAGGTCAAACACCGCATCGATCTCGGCGAGACCCACTACTGCGATCCCCAGGGAATCGAGCCCCTGCGCGTCGCCATCGCAAAGAGCGTCAGCGAGAGGCGCGGCATCCCGGTCACGCCGGACCGCGTCGTCGTCTTCCCCGGTGCGAAGCCGCCGATCGGGTTCTCTCAGCAGGTCTACTGCAATCCGGGAGACGAGGTCATCTATCCGAGTCCCGGATTCCCTATCTATGAATCGTTCACCCGCTACATCGAAGCAGTCCCGGTTCCGCTGCATCTCACGGAGGAGCAGCAATTCGCCTGCACCGGCCGTGACCTCGAGCCGCTCCTGACCGCCCGCACGCGGTTGGTCTTCTTGAACTTCCCCTCGAATCCAACCGGTGGCGTGGCCAGCCGCGAGCAGATCCAGGACATCGCCGAGGTCATCCTCCGCAAGGCGCCGCCGGAAGCAAGGGTCTACTCCGACGAAGTCTATGAGGACATCCTCTTCGACGGCAGCCGCCACCAGTCCATCGCTTCGATCCCGGGAATGGCGGAGCGGACGATCATCGTCAGCGGCGTCTCGAAGTCCTTCGCCTGGACCGGAGGCCGCGTCGGCTGGGCCGTCTTCCCGACGGTCGAAGAAGCGGCGGTGTTTCGGAACCTCAACATCAATTATTTCTCGTGCGTCCCGGCGTACAACCAGTGGGGCGCGAAGGTGGCCATCGAATCGCGGGAAAGCGTGATCTCCATCGCCGCGATGGGCGCGGAATTCCAGCGCCGGCGCGACGTCGTCGTCCGCGCGCTCAACAACATCCCCGGCATCACCTGCCGCACACCAAAAGGCGCCTTCTATGTTTTCCCCAATATTCAAGGCGTCTGCCGCAGCCTCGGTGCGCTCGATGCCTTCGCCGCGCTGCCCGCGGACCTGCGCGCCCGCACCTCGCCGGCCACGATGTTCCAGCTCTTCCTCCTCTTCCGCTACGGCGTGGCCACGCTCGACCGCCGCTCGTTCGGCGTGATCGGAAGCGAAGGGAAGCACTACCTCCGCATCTCCATCGCCACCTCGATGAGCGATCTCGAAGAGGGGATGGCTCGCTTGACGGCCGCGGTTGCCGACCGCGCTGGATTCCGCAACTTCATCGCCGAAGGGAGGCTTGTATGACTCCGAAGTTCGGTCCTCGACGCGGTACATGGCTCGACCTCACTGACGATCGATCGCAACCGCTCGAGGCGAACGAGCTTCGGGCCTTCGAGACTCTCGACTCCGCGTACCGGGCGCTCTGCGCAATCCTCTACAACTACGCGCCGACGTCGGGTCACCCGGGCGGCTCGATTTCGTCGGGCCGCTTCGTGTCGTCGCTCCTGTTCGACACGATGAGCTACGACGTCTCATTCCCCGACCGCGATGATGCTGACGTCATTTCGTACGCCGCGGGACACAAAGCCCTCGGTCTCTATGCGATCTGGGCGTTGCGCAACGAGATCGTCCGCATCGGCGCGCCGGCGTTTCTGCCCGCGGCCGCCATCGACCAGCTTCGCCTCGAGGACCTGCTCGGATTCCGGCGCAACCCGACGAACGACACGCCGCTGTTCCGCATCTTCGGCTCGAAGCCGCTGGACGGGCATCCGACTCCGGCGACGCCGTTCATTCGCCTCAGCACCGGCGCCTCGGGCGTCGGGATCGGCTCGTCATTCGGCCTCGCCCTCGCGCTGGCCGACTGGTACGGCGCCGCCGGCGCGCCGCGCGTGCATGTCGTTGAAGGAGAGGGAGGTCTCACACCCGGCCGCGTCGCCGAGGCGCTGGCCTTTGCCGGAACCGCATCGCTCGGCAACCTCATCGTGCACGTCGACTGGAATCAATCGTCGATCGACTCCGATCGCGTGACGCGCGAGTCGAACACTCCCGGCGATTACGTGCAGTGGGATCCGCTGGAGCTGTTCTACCTCCACGACTGGAACGTCATCTACGTCCCCGACGGCATGGACTTCCAGCGCGTCGTCACGGCTCAGCGTCAGGCTGTAACTCAGAGCAATGGCCAGCCCACCGCGATCGTCTACCGCACAACAAAGGGATGGGGCTACGGCATCGAAGGCCGCGCCTCTCACGGTGCCGGACACAAACTCTGCGCGGCCGGTTTCTACGACGCCATCCCGCTGCCGGAGCGGGTTCGCGCGGAGCTGCCGCGCTGCGACGCCGCGGCCACGCTCTGCGCGCAGGGCACGAACGCTGCAATGGTCGAGCGCTGCTACTGGGATGCGCTGACCGCGGTGCGGCGCTGGCTCGAGAACGAGACGGACGCCGTGAGCCTGCTGGCCGCCCGGATCGTCCACGCCCGCCAGACGCTCGCCGACCTCGACCGCGCGCCGCGCAGCGGGGCTCCCTCGATCGATGATGTCTACACACTGGCGCAAGTGGGAACGCAGCCGCCCGAGCTCGACTTGCGACCCGGCACCGAGGTGACCCTGCGCGGTCAGCTCGGAAAGGCGATCGGCTATCTGAATCGTTTCAGCGGCGGATCGTTCTTCATCGCCGCGGCCGATCTCCTCGGCTCGACGAGCATCAACGAAGCCGGAAAGGAATTCGCACCCGGCTATTATCACGCCGCGAAGAACCCCGACTCGCGGCTGCTGTCGGTCGGCGGCATCTGCGAAGACGCCATGTCGGCCGTGCTCGCCGGCGCTTCGTCGGGCGGATGGCACATCGGCGTCGGCGCATCGTACGGCGCGTTCCTGGCGCCGCTCGGGCACATCGCTTCGCGGCTGCACGCCATCGGCAATCAGGCCCGCCACGAGCGGACCGGCCGCCTGCCGCGCCCGATGATTCTCGTCTGCGCCCACGCCGGCCTGAAGACCGGCGAGGACGGCCCGACACACGCCGATCCTCAGCCGCTCCAACTCTTGCAGGAGAACTTCCCGCCGGGCGCGGTGATTACGTTGACGCCGTGGGATCCGAATGAGATCTGGCACCTCCTCGCCGCCGCGCTCGCGAAGCGTCCTTCGATGATCGCCCCGTTCGTGACCCGCCCGGCGGAGAAGATCATCGACCGCCAGGCTCTGGGCCTCGCGCCCGCCGTCGATGCCGCGCAGGGTATGTATCGCCTGCGGAAGGCTCGCGGCGCGTCGGACGGCACGATCGTCCTGCAGGAGTCCGGCGTGGCCTACGCCTTCATCACCGAAGCCTTGCCGAAACTCGAAAACGAAGGGATCGACCTCGATGTCTTCTATGTCGCCAGCGCGGAGCTCTTCGATGCCCTGACCGTCGAGGAGCGCGAGCGCATCTTCCCGGAACGCTTCGCGATCGAGGCCATGGGCATCACCGGGTTCACGCTCCCGACGATGTACCGCTGGATCCGCTCCGATCGAGGCCGGGCCATGACCATGCATCCTTACATGCACGGCCACTACCCCGGCAGCGGCCCGGGCCGTGCTGTGATCGCCGAAGCTGGCCTCAGCGGCGAAGCGCAGTTCCACCGCATCATGCAGTTCGTCGGCGCGACGGAGCGAGTGGCACGGTAGGAGCCGGCCGTCCCGGCCGCAACCGCCGGGCGTCCCCGCCCGGCGGTGGCACTCGCGCAAAATCGCCATCACGTCATCCTGAGCCGCGTAGACGGCGAAGGATCTCAAGATGGCAGGGCTTGGTGTTCTGAGCGTGATCTCCTCTGCGTCTCTGCGTCCTCTGCGTCTCTGCGGTGAATGCCTTTCTCACGCGGAGACGCGGAGGCCGCGGAGACACCTCAGTTTGACCTGCCCGGCACGGGGGCGCTAGCATGATCCCCTCTCGGGACAATCCGGTAATCCCGCTGTATCCACTGACGGCCTTACGTCGTAATTTGGAGGGAGACCATGCTCGCCAAGAGGATTTCCAACGTTCTGATCGCGCTCGCCCTCTGCGCCTTCGCCGCACAAGCCCAGACCCTGGCGCAGATCGGCTCGTGCCCATTCGACAAGGATCTCGTGCAGCCGTTCGAGATCAAGGCTCAGAAAGGCGCGGTCAACACGACGCTGCGCGTGGAGCTGAAGGAACGGCCGGTACCGGTCTGGATCAACACCGCCAACTTCGGCGACCCGCCGAACTGGCAATGCAGCATGCAGAAGATGAAGCTGCGGCTGTTCGGCTACCCGACTCCCGACGGCTTCGTCTACGGCTTCCCCGGACCGACTCTCCGGCTGCGCAAGGCGCCGACTCCCAACTCGCTCGGAGACGGCATCAAGATCAAGCTCGTCAACGGCATGCCGAAAGGACCCAATGACGTTTGCGACAACTCTGTTCAGGCGATCTGCGATTGCAGCGGGTCGACCAAGCCCCAGTGCTGCACGGCCCAGGACGTGGCTCCGAACTGTTTTCACGGCGACAACGACACGAACCTCCACTTCCACGGGACCCACGTATCGCCGCAGGCGCCGCAGGACTACGTGCTTCTCGAGCTGCGTCCGAAGGGCTCGGACACGTCCGGGCATCCGGCGCACGCCGGCGGCATCATAGCCAGCGGCCAGTATCAGTACAGCGTCAATCCCCTCCGCTACACACAGTCCGAAGGAACGCACTGGTATCACTCACATAAGCACGGCTCGACGGCGATCCAGGTCGCTGGAGGGATGGCCGGTGCCCTGCTGATCGAAGGAGCCTTCGACGACTGGCTCAAGGCCTTCTACAAGAAACAGGGCGGTCTGAAAGAAAAGGTCATGGTGGTTCAGGTGATCCATGACCTGAACTTCGTCTCCACGAATCCGCTCGGACCGCAGCCGCTGGTCAACGGACAGCCCTCGCCGAAGGTCAAAATGCGCCCCGGGGAGATTCAACGCTGGAGGCTGGTTGGGGCGACGATGGAGGGCGCAGCCCAGTTACGCATCGATTTCAATGGGCCCAAGAACGATCCGTTGGTCGCGAAGCAGATCGCCATGGACGGCATCCAATTCGCCCCGGAAAACTACGGCCGCCAGCCGCTGCTCGATCAGGGACTGCAGCAGTTCTTCCTTTCGCCCGGAAATCGCGCCGACTTTCTGGTCCAGGCACCGACGGTGCCCGGAATCTATCGGATCACTTATGACGTGTTCGGCCACATCGAGGGTGAGGGACCGGATGTAGATCGCGTCAGGAGACAAAAGGTCAGGGATCTGCTCGCGGCTTTGGTGCCCGAAGGCGACGAACCGCGTCTATTGACGGTGGAAGTGGTCCAGTGCCCCACGTGCAAGGCGATGAAATTTCCCTCCCAGGGGGATTGGCCGGCGATGCCTCCGTATCTGAGCGATATTAAGAAAGTCGACAAGAGTGAGAAGGTCGAATTCATCCTTCAGGGTAAGAATGCCTTCCAGCCGAATCACTTCATGCTCCAGGTCAATGACAACGCTCCCACACAGTTCTGCTCGAGCTGCGTCAATTTCACGCTTCCGCTGGGCACCGCCGAGGAATGGGCGATCCACAGCAATAAGGAGAATCCCGGCAATAAGCCGTTCCATGTGTTCCACATCCATACGAATCCATTCCAGCTCATTACGAACGGAAAGACCACATACCAGCCGCCGTACATCTGGCAGGACAGCATCACCCTGCCGAGCGCAAGCCAGGGCTCCGTCGTGATCCGCCAGAAGTTCGAGGAGTTCACCGGACAGTATGTGCTGCATTGCCATTTCCTCGGCCATGAAGACCGCGGGATGATGCTCAGCGTGCAGACGGTCTGTCCGGAGAAGCAGGATTCCTACGGCAAGCCTCGCCTCAAGGGTTCGGAGTGCTTCGCCGGAAATTACATACCGGCCGTTCCGATGTGCACGGCTCCCGCGCCGCAATGCACGGCCACGCAGCCGAGCTCCGGCGCTTCATCGGGACAGTAGCCCGGCGGCACGCCGCGGCAGATAGGCTAAAGGCAATGAACGCAGCCCTTCGCATGACGACCGTCTTGGCAGCGTGCTGCCTCGCCTCCATGACCCTCCTTGCGCAGACCTCGGCATCTCTCAACGGAACGGTGACGTTGGTGGGCCAGGCCTTGCCCGGCGTCACCGTGACGATTGCGTCGCCCGCGCTTCAGGGCGCACGACGGACTGTCACCGGCGACGGCGGCGCCTACGATTTCCCGACTCTGCCCCCGGGCACATATGAGATCGCATTCGAAAAGCCTGGCATGGAGCGGCTCACAAGAGCGGCTTCCCTGCAATTGGCGCACACCACGCGCATCGACGCGGTCATGAGCGTCGCCGGCGTGCGCGAGACTGTCAGCGTCAGCGCCAACGCGCCGCCGGCGCTGTCGACTCCGGAGGTGGCAACAAACCTTACATTACGGCAGATCGACCGGCTGCCCGTACAGCGCAATCAGCTCGCCACGGCTCAGTTCGCTCCCGGCGTCACGGGCAACACGCTCACAAACGGGCAGCTTCAGATCTCGGGCGGTCCGGGCTACGACAATCTCGTCCTGATCAACGGAGTCGCGGTCACGGAGAACGTACGCGGGCAGATGCGCCCCATGTACGTCGAAGATGCCATTGCGGAGACAACGCTGCTCACGGGCGCGGTCTCCGCGGAATATGGCCGCTTCACGGGCGGCGTCGTCAGCACGATCACAAGATCCGGCGGCAACGACATTTCGGGCTCGATTCGCGATTCGCTCACAAATCCGCGCTGGTCGGCACAGACGCCGGCCCTGGAGGATCGCCCCGACACGCTCAACCATGTCACTGAGGCCACGCTTGGCGGATTCGTCCTGCGCGACCGCCTCTGGTTCTTCGCAGCGGGCCGCCGCGCCAGAAACGATACGGCGCGCCAGACGATCGGCGTGCCGGCGTTCACCGGGACGCCGGGTTCCACGGCGTCGGTTCCGATCAGTTACAGCGAAGCCAATGATCAGAAGCGTTACGAGGGGAAGCTCACCGCTCAGCCCGCTGCAGGCCATAGTCTCGTCGGCACATGGTTCAGAATCGACACGTCAGACGCGAACAGCCGGGTCAGCAACAACATCTATGATCTGGCGAGTCTCAGTCTGAGCACGACCCCCGAGTCTCTGCAAGCGCTTCACTATGACGGCGTGCTCACGCCGGAATTTTTGTTGGAAGGGCAATACTCGAAGCGCACGTTCAAATCGACGGCCGGTGCGGTCTTCACCGACCTCGTTCGCGGCACCCCACTGTTCGACCGCAGCAACAGCAATGCACGTTTCAACTCGCCGGGGCTTTGCGGCGTATGTGACAGCGAGCAGCGCAACAGCAACGACGATTTGATCAAGGCGAGCTGGTTTCTGAACACGAAGTCGTTCGGCAGCCATGAGATCGCAGCCGGAGCCGATCGCTTCGAAGAGCGCCATTATGCCGACAATCACCAGTCGGGAAGCGATTTCTCCCTTTTCGTCTCGCGTGCTCAGTGGAAGGATGGCGTCCTCTACCCGGTGATCACGCCGACCACTGCGACTGGAGGAGGAGCTTTCCTCCGATGGACGCCGATTCTTTCTGCGGCCCAGGCAAACCGGCTGCGGACCGATTCCGTCTTTCTCAACGACAAATGGAACGCCGGCGCGCGCTGGAGCGTATCGATCGGCGTCCGTCTCGATCGAAACGATGCGACCGACGCCGGCGGTTTGGTGAGCTCTGACGACCGAAGAATCACTCCGCGAGTTTCAGTTCATTATGACATCGGAGGAACCGGCCGGCAGCGGTTGAGCGCGTCGTATGCCGAGTATGCTTCGCACATCGTGGACGGGATTGCTTCGGCCAACCAATCGGCGGGCAACGCTGCAGCGATCGATTTCGCCTACAAGGGACCGGCGATCAACGACAAGGCGCTGACGGTCTCAGTCCCGGACGCGATCCAGCTTTTGTTCGGCTACTTCAATAGCAATCAAGGCGGTACCGGGAACATCGCCGCAGGCAATCTCCGTCCGAACGGCTCGCGGGCGGTTCCTGGCTATACGGCCTATTTCGACGGATCGCTTTCCTCACCGTATGTCCGCGAGATCACCGTCGGCTATGGAGAGCAGATCGGCGCTGCAGGGTTCGCGCGGATCGATCTCATCGATCGAGATTGGCGCGACTTCTATTCGGCCAGCGTCACAACGGCCACGCGGCGCGTCACTACGCCGCTGGGCATTCCGGTCGATCTCGCTCTATACCGCAACAGCAATGCCATTCAGCGAGCCTACCGCGGCATCCAACTTCAGGCCCGGCAACGAGTAGCACGGCTGGACCTCGGCCTCTATTACACCTACGCGACCCTTCGCGGAAATGATGAAGGGGAGACCGTCGCCAGCGGTCCTGTCGCCGGCACCGACCCGGCGGCGTACTATCCAGAGTTTCTGCACTACAGGCAATTCGCTCCGATCGGGTATCTCCAAGGCGATCAGCGCCACCGCGTGCGAGTATGGGCCGATTACGACGTTCCAATGCGATCATCTTTGGGGCGGCTGAGCGTCTCTCTTCTCCACAGCTTCGATTCCGCGCTTCCCTACTCGGCGGTCGCGCCCATCAACGTCACCGGTTACGCCGGCGCTCCAGCCAATCCCGGATACAACGCCATTCCGAATGGACAGTACTACTTCAGCGGGCGCGGGCAATTCCGAGTGGACGATATCAACTCGACGAGTCTCGCCGTGCGTTACAGTCACGCTTTCTGGCGGAGCGCCGAGGTGTTCGGACAAGCCGATCTCCTGAACATCAGCAACAGAGCCGGCGTCGCGGATCCATCGCGCATCGGAACGACCGTCAGTACCGCAGCGAATTCGAGCGCGTTCCAGCCATTCAACCCATTCACACAGGCGCCCGTGCAATGCCCCACCGGTGCCGTTGCGCAGGTATGCCGCGATATGGGCGCCAACTACCAATTTGCCTCGAATTTCGGCAAGCCGCTGAACGACCTCGCATACCAGACGCCGCGGACGTATCGTTTCTCGCTGGGCTTGCGATTCTGAGCGGGTGGATAGTGAGCGGTGGTCAGTGGTCGGTGGTCAGCTCCGTCATCCTGAGGCGGCGGCACCCCGGAGGGGTAGAGCGCGCCGAAGGATCTCCTTGGCTCGGACCCTGCCATTTGAGATCCTTCGCCGTCTACGCGGCTCAGGATGACGGTGCGTCATTCCCTCAAGACCGGCGGCCCCGCCGACCCTCGCTCGGGATGACACAATCGGCATGATCTCTGTGTGTATCCTCCGCGTCTCTGTGGTGATTGCTTTTCTCACGCGGAGACGCGGAGGCCGCGGAGAACGCTGAACCACTGACCACTGACTACAACTGACAACTGATCACTCCGTCTGCCATCTGAGATAATCACCGACTCGGAGGTCCCCGCCGCATGCACACCAGTCAACTCGGCAACAGCGACATGATGATCACGCCCCTCGGCTTCGGCGCGTGGGCCATCGGCGGTGGCGGATGGGAATTCGGCTGGGGTCCACAGGACGATGCCGAGTCCATCGCCGCGATCCGAGCCGCGCTCGACGCCGGATGGAACTGGATCGATACGGCGGCGGTCTACGGCCTCGGGCATTCCGAGGAGGTCGTGGCCAAAGCATTGCGCGGCGTCTCGCCGAAGCCGTACATCTTCACGAAATGCACCAGGCGCTGGGACAAAAACGGGAAGATCTATGACTCGCTTAAGCGCGACTCGGTGCGGCAGGAGTGCGAGGACAGTCTCCGCCGCCTCGGCGTCGCGACGATCGACCTCTACCAGATCCACCGGCCCTTCCCTGACGAAGAAGTCGAAGAAGGATGGGAGACGCTGGTCCGCTTGAAGGAAGAGGGAAAAGTCCGCTGGATCGGCATCTCCAACTTCAGCGTCGCCCAGATGAAGCGCATCCAGCCGCTGGGAGCGATCACCTCGCTCCAGCCGCCGTACTCGATCATCTCCCCCGAGATCGAGGCGGAGATTCTTCCCCACTGCCAGGCGAACGGGATCGGCGTCATCGTCTACAGCCCGATGAAGACCGGCCTGTTGACCGGAAAGATGACCCGCGAGCGCGTCGCCGCCATGCCTGACGACGACTTCCGCAAGCGTGCGATTCACTTCCAGGAGCCGAAGCTGACACGCAACCTGAACCTCGCCGAGAAGCTGCGCGAGATCGGCGCGCGCCATGGCCGCACACCCGGCGAAGTGGCCATCGCTTGGTGCCTGCGCCATCCCGCCGTGACCGGCGCCATCGTCGGCCTGCGCAGCGCCGAGCAACTGAGCGGCGTGACCGGCGCCGCCGAGTTTCGCTTGTCGGAGGGCGAGGTCGCCGAGATCGCTCAGTTCATGAACGAGCACCCCGTGTGAACCAAGAAACGATCGCGCTCATCGCTGTTCCGCGACGAGGATGATCTGGTAGGCGAAAAGCGCGCGCCACACACGGGTGACGATCGTCAGGAGCCACTCGCCGAAACGGAGCAGCGGCTCCGGCGTGATGCCTCCGATGATCAGGCGGATCGGAATGGACGAGCCGCGAATGGCAACGATGCGGAATCCCGCGTTCTCCACTTCGCGGCGGATGGTGCGCATGGTGTAGAAGCGGAGGTGCGTGTTGTCGAGGATGCCGCGCTCGCGGTACTCGAACTGGCCGAACAGCAGCCCAAGGCGGATGGTGATGTTGGCGATGTTCGGCACGGAGATGAACACCTTCCCCGCGGGCGCGAGCGAGCGCCGCACAAGCTGGAGCAGCGATGGCGCATCGCGGAGATGCTCGATCACATCGGCGAGCACGATGGCTCCGAGGTTCCTCGGGAGGCGCGAGACGGTCTCCAGATCAGTGACCACGGCACAATCGAAGCTCTCGCCGAGTTGCGCGATGCGATCTCCGTCGAGCTCGAAACCGATCGTCCGATCGAACTGCCCGCGCACCGCGGCGCCGAGCTCCCCGCCGGCCGCGCCGAGATCGAGCAGCGTCCCGCCACGCGCAGCAAACCTCCGGATCAGATCGATGAGAATGCGGTGGCTGCTCCCCTCGAAGTCCTTGAACTGATAGACATTCGGCACGGTCCGGCGAGGGTAGTGGAAGTGCGGCAGGGGGTCAAACGAATGGGAGCGCCTCCACGGGAAATAAACCCCACCCGCATCAGATTGTTGCGTCGCGTGCAAACGCCCAATGCGGTTGCCGCGACGGAGCGGTACCACCGCGCGATCCGTGCGGTCTGCGATCTGCTGGCGCGGCAGCGCATCGATTTCGCGTTCCTAGGTGGAGTCGCTCGCGCGGCGTGGCTCGGCGGGACGGTTAGCTCGGAATCGCTCGATGTTCTGGTGCTGATCAATCCCGAGCAGAAGAATCAAATCTGTATGATGGCGGGTAACCGCGGCTTCCGGGTCGACCGCGACGAAGTGCAGGCGACCGAGGAGCTCGATCTCATTCCCATGACCTTCATCGATTCCGACGGCGACGTGCGGGTGCACATTCTGCTGGCCAGCAATGCGCTCTACGGCAGGATGGTCGCGTCTTCGATGACCACGATGGTGGGCGAACAGACGATCAAGGTTCCGGCGCGCGAGGATCTGGCGTTGTTGCTCGGCCTGTCGGACGATCCCGAGAGCCTCCGCGACCGCGACGCTCTTCTCGCCGAGGCGGACTTCGATCGCCGCGCTTACATCGTCAAACTTCAATCGATCGGACTCGGAGAAATCGCGGCCGGCTTATGATCTGGATCGATTCTATTCCGGCGTTCGACGCCATGATCGATCGGCTGGCGGCCCAATCCATCATCGCCGTCGACACCGAGGCCGACTCGCTGCACAGCTACTTCGACAAAGTCTGTCTCATCCAGATCTCCGGCGACGGCGAGGACCACGTCGTCGATCCGCTGACGAAGATCGATCTCAAGCGCTTCGGCGAAGTGCTGGCAAGCCCCTCGGTCACGAAGGTGCTTCACGGCGGCGACTACGACCTGCGCATTCTCAACCGCGACTTCGGTTTCACGGTCGCGAACCTGATCGACACCATGATCTGCGCGCAGCTTCTCGGCTACGAGGCCTTCGGCTTGGCGGCGCTGCTCGACCGCCACTTCGGGCTCAAGCTCAACAAGTCGCATCAGCGCGCCGACTGGTCGATGAGGCCGCTGCCGCCGGACATGCTCGACTACGCCGCGACCGATACCCATCACCTCATTGCTCTCGCGGAGATTTTGCGGGAGCAGCTCGAGGCCCTCGGCCGCTGGCCGTGGGCAATGGAGGAGTTCTCGCGCCTCGAGTGCGTGCGCTTCCGCGAAGCGGACGAGGAGGTTGAGGCTTTCCGGCGACTCAAAGGCCTCGGCTCGCTCGACAGGCGCTCGCTGGCGATCGTCAAGGAGCTCCACGGCTGGCGCGACGGCCTCGCCCGCGCCGCCGATCGCCCGCCGTTCAAGATCATCGGCAACGACGCGATCCTCGAAATAGCCAGGGAGAGACCGGAGTCGCGCGACGACCTCGCGAAGATCAAGGCAGTGTCGCGCTATCACTTCGCACGCTACGGCAGCGAGATCATGACCCTGGTCCAGCGTGCGCTGGCGCTCCCCGAGGATGCGCTCCCTGAGAAGAGCGACGCACGTCCCTGGATGAGAGACAAGGTGCTGGAAGCGCGCATCGAGAAGCTCAAGAAGGTTCGGGACCGGATCGCGGGCGAGCTCAAGATCGATGGCTCGCTCGTCGCGCCACGGCACGTGCTTACAGCGATCGCGACGATCGAGCCGGCCGAGGTCGCACAGCTCGATCAGATCCCGGCGATGCGTGAATGGCAAAAGCGAGTCGCAGGAGAGCCACTGGTCGCGGCGCTGAGAAAGCAGCAGCAGCCGGTGAATCGGAAGCTGTTCTAGATACGTACGGGCGCACAGCTGTGCGCCCGCAGCTCGGAGGGGGCGGGTACAGGCCGCGAGCTCAAGACCGAGGTTGCGGGCGCACAGCCGTGCGCCCCTACGGCGCTGGCCGATGGGGAATTGCTACGTTTCCACCCGCTGATACAATGCGCCGGCCATGGAAAAGAGCTCTGAATTCAAAGTCGTCGTCATCGGATCGGGGCCGGCCGGATGCACCGCCGCGCTCTATCTCTCCCGCGCCAATCTCGTCCCGCTCGTCCTCGAAGGCATGCAGCCCGGCGGACAACTGACGATCACCACGGACGTCGAGAATTACCCCGGATTTCCCGACGGGATCCTCGGCCCGAAGCTGATGGATCTCATGCGCCAGCAGGCCGAGCGCTTCGGCGCCGTGTTCCGGATGGAGCAGGTCGAGAGCGTGAACCTCCGCTCGCAGCCGTTCGAGGTCGTCACCGATCAGAAGAACTATGTCTGCGATGCGCTGATCATCGCGTCCGGCGCCTCGGCAATGCAGATCGGCCTTCCGAGCGAAAAACACCTGCAGGGCTTCGGCGTCTCCTATTGCGCCACCTGCGACGGCTTCTTTTTCAAAGGGAAGGAGATCGTGGTCGTCGGCGGCGGCGACTCGGCGATGGAGGAGGCGAACTTCCTTACGAAATTCGCCAGCAAGGTGACGATCGTCCATCGCCGTGGAGAACTGCGCGCATCGAAGATCATGCAGGAGCGCGCCCGCAGCAACAAGAAGATCGAATTCGTTCTCCACTCGGCGGTCGAGGAAGTCATCGGAACGAAAGAGGGCGGCGTGACGGCCCTCAAGATCCGCGACCTGCAAACGAGAGAGTTGTCGGAGATGAAGGCGCAGGGTCTCTTCGTTGCCATCGGCCACACGCCGAACACGCAGCCGTACGCCGGGCAGCTCGACCTCGATGAGCGCGGATACATCCGGCTTCCGGATCGCCACTCCACGGTCACGAACGTCCCGGGCGTCTTTGCCTGCGGCGATGTCGTCGACCACATCTATCGCCAGGCCGTCACCGCGGCCGGCACCGGCTGCGAGGCCGCGCTCGACTGCGAACGCTGGCTGACCCACGAGCGCATCACGGACCTGCCACAACGCGCGGACGGACAGCAGTCGTGACTCGCCACACCCGCGCCGCGAAAACTGTTCTGATCCTCGGCGGAGGCGGGATGGTCGGCCTGCAGGTCGCCCGCGAGACCGCGCGTGAGCTGCGCCCCGGCCGCATCGTGATCTCGGCCCTGACGCAGTCCGAGGTCGACGAGGCCATCGCCATCCTCTCCGCCGAGCGCGAGAACGACGGCTGGGACTGCGAGCTCGTCCCGGTCGCCGGCGATCTCTTCATTCCGCAGTCGCTTCAGGGAAAGCCGCGCTCCGAGCTCCTCGAGAACCGCGAGCTCTACGACACCCTCTTCGATGAGATCTTCTCGACCGATCCCGACACCTACAAGGGCTCGGCGTTGTTCCAGATCATCGATCACTACCGGCCGGACGTCGTGGTCGATTGCATCAACACCGCCACCGCGATCAGCTACCAGGACGTCTTTACCGTCTCGCGAAGAACCAAGATGCTGCTCGACCGCATCGAGGCGAAGGCGGGCAGTATCGAAGTGAAAGAGCTCGCGCCGCTGTTCGACACCGTCCGCGAGCTTCTCATCGCCCAAGGCGTCCCGCAGATCACGCGCCACATTCTCTTCCTCCAGCGCGCCCTCGAGCACAGCGCCGTGCGGGTGTACGTCAAGGTCGGCACCACCGGCACCGGCGGGATGGGCATCAACATTCCGTACACGCACAGCGAAGACAAACCGTCGGCGACGCTTCTGTCGAAGTCGGCGATCGGTTTCGCGCACACGGGATTGCTCTTCCTCCTGGCTCGAACGCCGGGCAGCGCGGTGCAGGAGGGACGCTGTACGATCGTGAAGGAAGTGAAGCCGGGTGCGATGATCGGTTTCAAGCGCCTCGGCCGGACGCATGCCAAGCTGCTCGGCCCAAGCGGCCGGCGCGAGCCCGGATTCCTGATGAACGTTAGGGAAGAACCGGTCGGCGCATCGTTGCACACGGTCCAGCCTTTCGACGACTACGGCCGCTTCGACGGCAAGAGCATGCCCGTCGAGATCGTCGGCGCCGATACCGGCGAGAACGGGTTCTTCACCATCGGCGAGTTCGAGGCCATCACCTATCCGCGCCAGATGGAGTACGTGACGCCGGAGGAGGTCGCGCGCACCGTGGTGCTCGAGATTCTCGGCGCTTCGACAGGGCGCGATGTGCTGTCGGCCATCGACGGCGCCATCACCGAGCCGAGCTATCGCGCCGGTGTGCTGCGCGAGCAGGCGATCCGCGAGATGGAGCGGCTCGAGCAGGCCTGGACCCGAACCGCCGAGGGATTGCCGTCGATCGCGCTGGGCCACCTCGGGCCGCCGAAACTCTCGAAGCTGCTGATCGAAGCATTCCTGCTCCGCGAATCCACGGCCACGACCGACATTGAGAAGATCAGGGCGCTGAGCCCCGAGGAGATGCAGAAGCGCGTCGAGGAATACCTCGAAGCCAACCCGCGCATCGTCAGCCTGATTGCAACGATCGGCATCCCGCTCCTGCGAGGCCGGGGCGCGAAGCTGACCCTGACGCGCGGCCCGCGTATCAATATCCCGCCTGCCCCGCCTGATGGAACGCCGGCGCCTCTGGGCGGTGCCACGACCGAAAAGTACGCGCGCAACGGCTGGGTCGACCTGCGCCTCGAGAACTTCCGCCGCTGGCGCGAGAGGATCGAGGCCCTCGCTACGTCAATCCCCGACATCGCCCAGCAGGGCTCGGCCGCCTTCGAGGTCACGAGCTACAAAGGACAGACCTTCGTTCCCGGCGACGTCGTCGGCTGGCTGCTCACGAACGAAAAGGACGAGCAGGGAATGGTCGGGCACCGGCTGTTCTGAGATCGCGCCTATTACTTCCCCATCTGCTTCAAGATCGCCTCCATCTCGTCCATGACGCGATTGAGCTTCTTCATGGTCAGGTCGAGCGGCTCCGAGGTCGTCATGTCGACTCCGGCGTCTTTCAGCAGGTCGATCGGATACTTCGATCCTCCGGCGGAGAGAAAGGCCAGGTAGCGCTTCGTGGCAGCGGCATCGCCGGCAATGACCTTCTCCGATAGCGCGGCCGAGGCTGTGGCGGACGTGGCGTACTGGTAGACGTAATAATTGCGATAGAAGTGCGGGATGTACGACCACTCGTGCTGGATCACGTCGTCGACAATGCAGATGCCCTGATCGTGGCCGTAATAGCGCTTGGTGATGTCGAGGTAGATCTGGTCGAGCGTCTCCCCGGTGAGCGGCTCGCCGGCCTCGGCCATCTGATGCATTTTCAGCTCGAGCTCCGCGAATTGCGTCTGGCGGAATACGGTCCCCTTCATGTTCTCGAGATAATTGCCCAACAGCGACAGGCGCGTGGCCGGGTCCTTGATCTGCTTGAGCATGTAGTCGATCAGGAGGGCTTCGTTGAACGTCGAGGCCACTTCGGCCACGAAGATCGGATAGTTGGCGGTTGCGTACGGCTGGTTCTTGTTCGAGAAGTAGCTCTGCATCGTATGCCCGAGCTCGTGGGCCACGGTGCTCATGTCGTTGTACTGGCCGTTGTAATTGATGAGCATGTACGGGTGCACGTCGTAGGCGCTGCCATCCGAATAGGCACCGTTACGTTTGCCGGCGCTGGGATAGAGGTCGATCCAGCGGTCGTTGAAGGCGCGCTCGATTACGCTCGTGTAGCCGGGGCCGAGCGGTGCAAGGGCCGCGACGATGTTTTTCTTCGTGT
>DASQGS010000271.1:0-8769 GCA_035632455.1 Thermoanaerobaculia bacterium
ATGGCCAGGACGACGAGGCCTTGCTCGAAGAAGGAGAGACGCTGTTCGAGAGGACCCTGCCTGATGCTGTAGTCGAGAAGCGGGCGGGGGAGACGGCCGTCGACGAGCTGAGGACCGAGGGCCTGACGCGCGCCGGCGAGCTCCGGGATCTCGTACTTCTTGAGACGCTTCTGCTGCGACGGCGGCAGCGGTATGGCGATCGCGCCGGCGAGCGGTGCGGGATCGACGGTGTTGATGTCGTGGCCGGGCTCGAGCGGAGGAGCGCTGGATGCCGGCTGGGATTGCGCCAGGAGAGGGAGTGCGGCTGCGAATGCGAGGACGACCGTTGCCCATCGACTGCCGCGTGCGCTCATGTGATTTCGGTTCGTTGCTCCCGTTTAAGATACTTCAAGGCAACCTCCTGTGCAAAAGCGCGGGCATCGGCGGCGGCGATCTCGCCGTTGAACACCGCCTCGCGCGTTCGCTCCAGGGCCTTGGCCACATGCGGGCCCGGCGGCACATCGAGATCGCTTCCGCGCAACGCGAGCTTGAACGCGCGGTACTGGCGGAAGCGCTCGATGGTCTCGCGCTCCTCGGGGCGATGGATCTCGAGGGCCGCGAGCATCTCCGGCGACACTGCCTTGAACAGGCGGAATCGCTGCCTGTCGGTGGCCGCGTGCGCCAGGTCGTGCTCGAATCGCGGCAGATCGTTTGCGATGTGAAGCACGATGCGCAGGCGCTTCTGGGAAAACCCTGAGCCTTCCATCTGCTGCGGCCGCGATGCCGGGTCGAGGAGCGCGCTGGTGTAGAGGATGTATCGATCGAGAGTTGTGTCCGCGGCGATGGCGGCGCTGAGACTCTCGAGTCGCGCGGCGAGCTGCGAATCGGCCTCGCGCGGACCGATGAGGATGCGCAGCGCGCCCCGCCGGAGGAGGTCGGCAAGCACGGCAGGCGCCTCGGCCTCATCCATCGCGAAGAAAAGCTCGCGCCAGATGCGCTCCTTCGACACGCTGGCCAGCGCATCCTGTTCGATCGCCGTTCGCAGGAGCTCGTCAGTCGCCGGCTCGAGCAGAAAGCCGAGACGCCGGGCGAGGCGGATGGCCCGGAAGATTCGGGTCGGATCGTCGGCGAAGCTCCCTTCGTGCAGCACGCGGATCAGCCGGTCGTTGAGATCCTTCTCGCCGCCGGCAGGATCGTGAACGGCGTTGTCGAGCAAACCGAAGGCCATGGCGTTGATCGTGAAATCGCGGCGCAGAAGATCGTCCTTCAGCTTGCCCTCCGAGACGGTCGGCAGCGCGCCCGGCACGCGATAGCGTTCCTTGCGCGCCGTGGCGATGTCGATCTCCGGCAAGTCTTCAGCGAAGATCTTGTAGGTCATGAACTGCGGGAACGAACGGACTCGTCCGCCGATGTGCTTGGCGAGGGCGCGGGCCAGGGTCGAGGCGCCGTCTTCCAGCGTCAGATCGATGTCGAAGACGTGGCGGCCGAGCAGGAGGTCGCGAACGGGGCCGCCCACGAGAAACGGCTTGCACTCCTTCTCGATCGCGACTTCCGTCACGACCTCCAGCGCGCGGCGCTGAGGATTGGCCAAGTCGGGGAATTGGGTCATTCAGTTCAGGGCCTCATAGATCCGTGCGAGCGCCCGGAGACGCTGGTACGGCCGAAACTTCGAAATGGTTTGGCTGGCGGCGTCAGTCTTTGCTGCACTGGCCTCCGGCTTAAACAACGCCGTGAGGACGGAGTGCACGAGCTCGTTCGGATCTCCGGGTGGAACCAGGAATCCGGTGCGCCCTTTTTCGAGCCGTTGGGCGTTGATCGGCGTGCGCGACGCCACGACCGGCAGGCCCACGGCCAGGGCCTCCGCAACGAAGCCGTCGAAGTCGAGCTCGTCGGTCGCCGGATCGACCCAGAGATCGAAGGAGGCGAGATCCTCCGGAGTGGGAACGGAATCGAACGAATGCCAATCCACATCCTCCCGAAATCGCTGAAGGCGCACCACGGTCTGATCGATCATGTTTCGGACCCCGCCGCGATCCGGGCCGAAGCTCCCGACTCGCCGGCGCTCTCCACTATGGTGAGAGTGACGTCTCTTTTCGTTTCCCAAATATTCTTCTTCGACGGCCTCGGGGAGTGTGACGACACGGGAGTCCTCAGCCGGGCCCGTCCGCGCGATCGGAGTGACGATCCGCGCCGGCGGCACTGGCCGGCGGATGGCGAACCGCCTGGCGCTCACTTCGGCGGACGCGACATACGGAATCGGGAAGCGCACGAAGAGTGAGGCCGGAAGGCGGCGCGGTCCGTAGATGTGCGCCGCGGTCGCGCCGCGCTCGCGAAGGAGATCCGCGAGGCGCGAGGCCGGAGCATCGCTTGCGATCTCGATGGTCGCGACCTCGCGACCGGTCGCGAGGACCGCGCGGTCGATCCGCCCGCACTTCTTCTCATACTCGGTGGCCGAGTCAAGGAGAACCTGGGCTATGGGCATGCAGCCCGATGGTAATCGAATCGGCGATCAGGAGCACGAGGCCGGATTCACGCGTGGCCGGACTTTGCAAGTCCGGCCATGGAGTTTGGACATTCTGAACGCGAATCGCTAGCGGCCCCAGCGCCGAAGGCGCGTCAGAGCTGAAGCCCAGGGCGTGAGCCCTGGGTTTGCGAAGTGCGATAGTCTCGATGAGCCCCGACAGGGGCGAAAGAGAAGTCTGCGACATGGGAGAGACGCATCGCCTACACGAGTCTGTTAACGCACATCGTCATCGATGGCCAGGAGCAGCACCATCGCCGGCCAACGTTTCAAGACGAGTTGCGTGCATTGCTCTTTCGGCACGGAATGGCCATCGACGAACGCTACCTTTGGTTGTGAGTTCTTTCGCCCCTGTCGGGGCTCAACCACATATTCTGTTAGCCCTCGTCGACCCAGGGCTCACGCCCTGGGCTTCAGCTCTGGCGCGCCTTCGGCGCTTGCGGCCACTAGCGATTTGCGTTCAGAATGTCCAAACTCCAGCGGATGCTGCCGCGTCCTTACCGAAGCCCCTCGACCACATACAGATCGCTCATCGTCCGCAGCGCGTTGTACGCGTAAGCGCTGGCATCGGGAGTCATGCAGATCGGAGCGATCCTCGACACGCCGGCCGGGTCGGAGGGCTTGAACTCGCGCCACAGCTCGCGGGCGCCTGACGTGGTATCGATGCGGAAGACACGAGCCGGGACCGTCGTCGGATTGGCGACGTAGAGTGCGTTCCCAGCCGCGGTCCACTGAATCGGAATCTCGCCCTTCTGCGCTCCGGGGAGCGGCGTTCCGGCGCCGCCGTCGATCGGATAGAGCGCGATGGTCTGCTCCGCGGTCATCCCAGCCACGATGCGACCGTCAGGCGAGACTGCGAACGGGCGGAAAGCCTCACCCCAGATGTTCTCCGGCGAGATCGGAGTCAGCGTTTCGTCGAGCGTGTCGAGGAGATGGAGTTGGTAGCCCTTGCTCGCCACGACGCCGGCGATGACGACGCGCCGCTGATCCGGCAGCCAGGCGGCGCCGGGATCGAATGCGCCCTTGACCTTCAACTCCCGTGCCTCGCCGCTTCCGGTGGGAAGGAGCATCAGCTTCCCTCCCGGCGCATGTGAGAGAACGTACTTGCCGTCGGGCGACAGCGCGTCGCCGAAGCCGTCGCCGATGCGCACAGGCGCGGGCGGGTCGACCCGCCGCAGGTAAACGCCATTATTCACGCCGCCGCCTTCGCGGGTCTCGTTGAAGAGAATCGTTCGCCCGTCGCGGGAGAGATCGGCAAGCACCGACCAATCGAGCCACGAGGCGTCGCGCTCGCCGTTCGGATCTCCCGGTGCTTGATCGTGCAACGCCGCGCGCCACATACCGTTGGACACGAGCACGCGGCCGGCCGCCGAGATGTCGTACAGCCGCAGCGAGCCGGTGAGGCGGGTGACGAGGCGCGGCTCGCCATCGAGCGGCACGGCATAGAGCGCAGGCGGCGCGCCGGTGTCCGTGCCGGTCACCCAGATCTCCTTCCCGTCCGGCCGCCACGCCAATCCGGTCGCGCCGTGCGTCCAGCCATGCGCCACGGACACCGGCGCGGCGTGGTCGATTACGGCCACGTCGTTCCCACCGCTCTGCGGCTCGATGAAGGCGAGCCTGACGCCGTCGGGCGCGACGCGGAGATCGTGGATGAAGTGCGGCGTCTCGTAACGAACGCTGCCGATCGGATACTCGACGCGGAACTTGCCGCCGGCGAATCGGATCACCGCGAGCTCGGCACCGTCGGGCGACCAATCCGCCTGCAGCACTTGCTCTGCGACCTCCCGAGGGGTGCCGCCGGCGAGCGGAACTCGGGCCAGCGTACCGAGGCCGCTCAGACGATCGCGATGAAGAATGATCGCCAGCTCCGTCGAGCGTGCGACGGCGGTCACTTCGCAGTCCGGGACGCCGAGTGGCCGCGCCTCGGGGCTCTTACGGTTCGTGACGAAGATCTCGGACGGGCTCCCCTCCCACGCCGCGCTGTAGACGATGGTGTCGCCGTCGGGCGAGAAACGCGCACCACGGACCTCACCGCGGCGAAACGTGATGCGATGAAACGCGAGCTCTCCTCGGGCGTTCATCCGCAAGCTCAGCCAGTAGCCGGCGAATCCCGCGCCAGCAACAGAGACGACATAGAAAAGAGCGAGAAGAATCGGGGAAAGCCGGCGCGGCGGCTTGTACGCCGGATGCACGGCTGTGCGCGCCCGCGGCGCGCTCCCAGGCGTCGGCACAGCGACCGGCTGGCGTCGCGTCGGCGATTGACCGGTGTGCAAAGCTGCCGGTTGCGAGGCGGTTGACAAGTGCGAACCGGTGCGGGCGTGCATCGGATCGGAGAGCGAGGGCGCGCCGCCGGTCGGCAGGGCAACGCCCGAGAGCGTGCTCGGCGAGGAGACGTTCGCGAGTGTCTCGAGATTGAACGCCAGGTCGCGCGCCGATTGGATTCGCAGCTCGCGATCCTTCTCCAGGCAGCGGCGCACCAGCCGCTCCAGCGAAGCCGGAACGTTCGGATGCGTCTCCAGGATATCGGGCGGCTCTTCCCTGAGGATTGCGCTGAGGGTCTCGATCGACGAGTTGCGCTTGAAGGCCCGCACGCCGGTCAGCATCTCGTACACGATCGCGCCGAACGCGAAGATGTCGCTTCGCGCGTCGACGGCCTCGCCACGCACCTGCTCGGGCGACATGTAGCCGACCGTGCCCATCACCATCCCAGGCTCGGTCGTCGCCATCTGCAGTGTCGGTCCTTCGCCGGCCGTCTTCGGATTTAGCTTGGCGATGCCGAAGTCGAGGATCTTGGCGCGGCCGTCGCGCGTCAGGAAGATGTTCTCCGGCTTCAGGTCGCGGTGCACGATGCCCTTTTCGTGCGCGGCCGCAAGCCCTTGGGCGATCTGCGACGCGGCATCGACCGCGCGACGCGGCGGCAGCGGCCCCTTCTCCAGCCGGTCGCGCAGCGTCATTCCCTCGAGCAGCTCGCTGACGATGTACGCGGTGCCCTCGGAGTTGCCGACGTCGAAGATCGTCAGCAGATTCGGGTGATTCAACATCCCCGCCGCGCGCGCTTCCTGCTCGAACCTCCGCAAACGGTCGGGATCGTTGATCGTGATCCCGGTCAGCACCTTGATCGCGACCTCGCGTCCAAGCCGCGAATCGCGAGCTCGATACACCTGTCCCATACCCCCTTCGCCGATGATGCTGACGATCTGATAGGGGCCGAGCATCGATTGCGGCTCGAGCGGCATGGCGGTAATGGTATCCGATCCCGCCGTCGCGGAGCGCGATGTCGCCGTGGCGATTCATCGGACCGAGCAGACGGATCGGACCGATCGGTCACGATCTTCGCGCGAGATCCTCGTCTACAATTCCATGGTGCTCCTCAACATCGCCGTCGATCGCCGGGCGTGGCGGGCGCTCTTCGCCGCGCAGCTCGGGTGGATGCTCGACGCGATGGACTTCCTTCTCTTCACGTTCGCCGTCCTTCCGATCCAGAAGGAGTTCGGACTCACGAGCGCGACCATGGGACTTCTCACCTCGGTGGCGCTCGTCGCGAGCTCCATCGGCGGCATCGCCTTCGGCCGCATCGCTGATCGCATCGGCCGCGTGCGGGCGATGACCATCAGCATCCTCCTTTACTCGTTCGCCACCGCCGGCATGGCGACGTCCGGCGCGCTTTGGCAACTCGTCGCCTGGCGCGTCCTCGTCGGGTTGGGAATGGGAGGCGAGTGGTCGGCCGGTTCCGTGCTCGTCGCTGAGACCTGGCCCGCCGAGCATCGCGCCAAAGCCATGGGCCTCATGCAATCCGGCTGGGCGATTGGCGCGCTCGTGGCCGCCGCTTTGGCCGCGCTCATGCTGACGCCGTTCGGGTGGCGGGCGCTGTTTCTCGTGGGCGCACTCCCGGCCCTCGCCGCTTTCTTTATCCGACGAAACGTCGAGGAACCTCCGCTCTGGCGCGAGCGGCCTCGCGAGCGCTCGCGGTGGATCGAGATGTTCACGCCGCATTTCATCCGCCCGACGCACATCGCCACGATGCTCAGCAGCAGCGTCCTCATCGCCTACTGGGGCGTGATGACCTGGCTTCCGGCCTTCCTCGCCACTCCGGTGAAGGAAGGCGGCGCAGGTTTGTCGCTCACGAAGTCGGCGTCGTGGATCATCGTCCTGCAGATCGGCGCGTTCCTCGGCTACATCAGCTTCGGGTGGATCGCCGATCGCATCGGTCGCCGTCCTGCGTTCACCTTCTTCATGATCGCCGCGACGGCGGTGGTGCCACTCTTCGCGTTCGGCGCGCGATCGCCGCTGACGTTGCTCCTGATCGGGCCGCTCGTCGGCTACTTCGCTCACGGCTTCTTCTCAGTATTCGGCGCCATGCTCGCGGAGCTCTTCCCCACGCGCATCCGCGCCGGCGCGCAGGGCTTCTGCTACAACGCCGGCCGCCTCGCCTCGGCCGCCGCGCCGTACGCCATCGGAGCCGCCGCGCAACGCCACGGCCTCGGCCCGGCCATCGCCCTCGACTCGCTGTTCTTCCTCGCCGGCGCGGTTCTCATCTGGTTTCTTCCCGAAACGAAGGGAAGCGAATTGGCGTGACCCTCTCGCTGCCGAACTTCGATAGGATCTGCGCATGATCGATTTGAGCTGCGACCTGGGCGAGGCTTCCACCGACAGCGAACGCGAAACCGAGGCCAGAATCTGGCCGCTCATCGCCAGCGCGAACGTTGCATGCGGTGGGCATGCGGGCAACAGGGATTCGATGACCTACGCCGCGCGCCAGGCCCGCCAACTCGGCGTGCACCTCGGTGCCCATCCGTCGTTCCCCGACCGGGAGAACTTCGGGCGAAAGCCGATGGTCATCGCTCCAGAGGACCTGCTGACGTCGCTCGCTGACCAGATCGCGACTCTGCGCCGCATCGCCGGCCGCGAGGGCGTCGACCTGCGGTTCGTCAAACCGCACGGCGCGCTCTACAACCAAGCCCACCGCGACCGCGCGCTCGCCGCCACCATCGTCGCGGCCATGCGCCAAGTCGATCCCGCCCTCGCCATCGTCGCCCCGGCCGCCTCGCAGATGGCTGTCGCCGCGCGCACCGCCGGCACCTCCGTGATCGCCGAGGCCTTCGCCGACCGCCGCTACGAACCAACCGGCGAGCTCGTCGCCCGCGGCACGCCAGGCGCGCTCCTCACCGTCGACGAAGCCGCCGGCCAAGCCGAGCACCTCGTCCGCGAAGGCATCGCCATCGCCCGCGACGGCACGCGCGTGCCGATCGAGTTCGACACGGTTTGCATCCATGCGGACATGGAACGCTCGGTGGAGAGGCTGATGGCAATTCGGGCGAGGCTGGGGATGCAATAGACAGTTCTGTTCGCTCTCGCGCGAATGTTCTCCCTCTCCCCGCGATGATTGCTGCCAGAGATCTTTGCGGGGAGAGGGAGAAGGTCTTCGCGAGGCTACAAAAAGGCGGCCTCTCGGCCGCCTTTTCATCGGTGAGCAACTTGCGATCTCACGAGCATCCGCTCGTACTCCCGCAGTTCAAACACTTGTAGCACGCGCCGTTCCGCACCATGATCGAGCCGCAGTCGCTGCATGACGGCGCATCCTGCTGGTAGAGGAACGTGGCCTTCGGGCCGCTGTTCGGCTCATCGGCGTTCTTGGGGGTGGCAGCGACGAAGCCGATGGGTTTGGTCTCGACGACCGTGGATGGCACGGCCGGCGTCAGCGAGCCGAGGAACGAGGCGTCGTCGCGGTTGAGGGGGACGACGTTCGTGGCGGCTTTCGTGAGTGCGGGCGCGGGGGCGGCCACGAGCACCGGGGGCGGCGCCGGGGCGGTCAGCGGCTCGTCGCGGAGGATCACGCCGGCCTGGGTCTGGCTCTCGCGGTCGAGGAACTTGATGGCCAGCCACTTGAAGATGTAGTCCATGATCGACTTCGCCATCGGGATCTCGGGGTTCTTGGTGAAACCGCTGGGCTCGAATCTCGTGTGCGTGAACTTGTCGACCAGGAGCTGCAGCGGAACGCCGTGCTGGAGGGCAAGCGAGGTCATGGTGGCGAACGAGTCCATCAGGCCGGAGATGGTCGAGCCTTCCTTGGCCATAGTGATGAAGATCTCGCCGGCCGATCCGTCTTCGTACTTGCCGACCGTGATGTAGCCCTCGTGTCCGCCGATCGAGAATTTATGCGTGATGGCGTCGCGCTCGTCGGGGAGCTTGCGGCGCAGCGCGGTCGTGGTGACGCCCATGATCTCGGCCGTCTTGTCCTTGGCCGTCGAGAGCGGCTGCGAGCGCTTGCA
>DASQGS010000272.1:0-12725 GCA_035632455.1 Thermoanaerobaculia bacterium
CCGACCGCAACAGCGCTCAATCCCATGATCCTCGTCGAGGTGACGAGCGACTCATCGGAAGACTACGACACCGGCCCGAAGCTCGAGTGCTACCGGACGATCCCGACGCTTCGCGAGTATGTGATCGTGTCGCACCGCGAGCGGCGGCTCACCGTCCATCTCCGCGGTCCCGATGGCGGTTGGGTCACGCGGGTTGCGATGAAAGCGGAGCGCGTCGAGGTCCCCTCGCTGAATGCCGAGTTGATCGTAGACGAGATCTATCGCAACAGCGCGCTACGGTGAGTACCGCGGCGGCAATCGCCGTTTCGCCGTTGCATCAATCCACGCCGAGGCGGGCTGCGATGTTTGCGGCCACCGGGAGTATGCGCTCGCAAGGCGTCACCAGAGAATCCGGGCGGGTCGACAATACGAGACGCTGCTCCGCGACAAAGGCCGAGACATCTTCGATCCGAATGATCCACTCGGTCGCGAAGGAACGCAGCGCCGAACCACGAAGGCCGAGCTGAATCGCGCGGCGGGAGAGCGGTCTGCCGCTGGGATCGTGGTCCGGGTCCCATTGAAGCCGCACCTCTGATGCGACGACTGCTCGGGACCAGGCCTCGCGGGACGGGTAGAGGTGAGGTTGAAAGGTTGAGTGGACTGCTTGCTCGAGGATCGAGTTGAAGGCAGCGCGCGATAGGTACAAAGCCAGAACGACTTCTCGTCCTTCTTTTGAGCCCCACGCTGACCGATACATCATCCAGAGAAAGTTCGGTTTGATCCAGGACATCCTGTCGAAGCTGAACTCGCCTCCGAGGCGCTGATGTGCGATGGCATAGCTCGCGATGGTGGGACGGTATGCCTGATAGACGACGACGTGCTCGTCAGTGAATTGAGCGAGGATGTGGCGGCCGGTCGCGGGCCATTGTGGATGCTGGTCGCGATAGGGCTCGGTAAGAAGGGGCATGCGATCACGGCTGGTGAGTGTGAGGTGTCCGCTATTTCTTGTGAGGAATAGGGTCGCTTTGGCCCTGAAAAAGGTCTTTGTCGCTCATGCCATAGAGGTCCGATTTGGGCACAGGCGTCGAGAGCTTGAACAGCATCAGTTGTGCCGGTTCGTCGATGCCGGCCCGAAGCTCTACTGGAATCTTGCCGAAGTTTGCCATCTCCAGAGTGATTGTAGCGTTGAAGCCTGGGTCGATCTTCGGGGCGGTGACGTGAATCGTGATGCCGATTCGCGCCCAACTGCTGCGACCCTCCACAAATCCAGCGAGGTCTGGCGGAACGTAAACGCGCTCAAGTGTCTGTGCGAGCACAAAACCACCTGGCATAAGGCGAAACGTGTCGGCTTCGCTGTGTTCCCAGAGGTCTGCTGATTCCCAGAGCGACCTGTCGACGTTGATGCATGGAAGGTATTTCGGCGGCTGCTTGAACGTTGTGAATTTTCGCCCCAATTTGAGGTCAACCGATACCTGCGCCACGCGATCCTCTGAGATCGGAGGGTCGAAACGCAGCTTGGCGTCTCGTAGGTAAGCGAGTATGTCAGGCTTGGAGAGCAACAATTGGCTCTATCCGGCTCAGAGTACCTTCGAATAACGAGGACATGACAGGTTCGCCGGCGACTCTCGCGTTGAAGTGCGTTCCATTGACCTGCATAATGACGGCGCGAACAAACGTTGGGCCTTCTACGACGGGTTCGCGGAGTGCATCAAGGCCGACAAAGCCGAGCCATTCACTTCGGTCTGAGTGAATCCTCACGAGACGCTCGTCTGGGAATGGTCCAGGTTTGACATCACACGGAATCCAGATGAGACGGCCTGCCTGATAAACCATTGCGACCTCCAGCCTGTACCGTGAATATGCTAACACAGCCGGTCACGATATGGCTGGGACATGAACGATACTCGTGCCGAAGTGCCGTTTGAGACGGATATTTCTACACATGGTAGATTTGCGTGCAAGTGTTGACGGTTTCATTCCGGACAGATGGCTCATCCTTGTTGTAAGGGTCGCGGTCGCACGCGAGTTCGACGGGCCTCAATTCCACCTCAACCCCCTCAACTGATCCAGATTCACGTTCCCGCCCGACAATACCACCGCCACCCGTGAGCCCGCCGGCAGTTTCACCAGCCCGTGCAGCAATGCGGCGACCGGCGCGGCGGCGGCGCCTTCGACGACGAGCTTGCAGCGCTCCATGACCCAGATCAGGGCGTCGAAGATCTCGCGGTCGGGGAGGGCGACGATCTCGTCCACGAAGCGCTGGACGACGGAGAAGTTGATCTCGCCGGCGCGGCGGACTCGGAGGCCGTCGATGATGGTCTTGCAATCGATGGTCTCGAGGTGGCCGGCCTCGATGCTCTTCTTCATGGCCGGGCCGTCCGAGGACTCGACGCCGATGACGCGGATCTTCGGGTTGTGGCTCTTGACGGCCATCGACACTCCGGAGATCAGTCCGCCGCCGCCAATGGGGACGATGACGGCATCGACGTCGGGCCAGTCCTGAATGATCTCCAGGCCGAGCGTGCCCTGGCCGGCGATGAGCTGCTCGTCGTCGAACGGATGGACGTACGTGAGACCTTCCGTCCGCACGAGCTCCTTTGCCTTTTCGTTGGCTTCGTCCCAGATCATGCCGTGAAGGACGACTTCCGCGCCGTACCCTTTCGTTGCCGCGATCTTGGCGGGCGTGGCGTTCTCGGCCATGCAGACGACGGCGCGGATTCCGTGGATCTTCGCGGCCAGGGCCACACCCTGGGCGTGATTCCCTGCCGACGAGCACACCACGCCACGGCGCTTCTGGTCGTCAGGCATGAGCGCGAACTTGTTCAGCGGTCCTCGGATCTTGTACGACCCGACGCGCTGGAACAGCTCCGCCTTCAGCCGAACGTCGAATCCCGTAAGCTCGCTGAGCTGCGGCGAGGTCAGCAATGGCGTGTGCTTGATGTGCTGGGCGATGCGCGCCCGCACGTCTTTGAAGTCGTTGAGCGTGAGCGTGAACATTGCTTGAGATTAACACGAGGGGCAGGCTGTCTTAAGCAGCGGTCCGAGGGCGTCATCCTGAGATCATGAGCCCATCGGTCCCATCTGTCCGATCGGTCCCATCAATCACCGCGAGGCAAGACGATCCTACCGTTCTACGCGGCTCAGGATGACATTCCCCATGCGATACACTTCGCGCAATGCCCCGGCTTCCCGTCTCCGCGCTGATCACGACGTTCAACGAGATCGAGTTCATCGAAGACTGCATTCGTTCCGTGGAGTGGGCGGATGAGATCTATGTGATCGACTCCTTCTCCACCGACGGCACGTTCGAGCTCATCCGCGAGAAGTTCCCCAAGATCCGGTTCGAGCAGCGCGCCTACCTTGGCGCGGCATCGCAGAAGAACTATGCCATCGACCGCGCCGCGCACGATTGGATCTTCTACATCGATGCCGACGAGCGGGTGACCGCGCCGCTTCGCGACGAGATCCTGCGAACGCTTGGCGGGCCGCTCGATCGCTGGGCCTACTCCATCGGGCGCCGCAACTTTATGCTCGGCAAGGAGGTGCGTTACAGCGGCCTGCAGCGCGATCGCGTCACGCGCCTTTTCCATCGCGGGCACGCCCGCTATCCGAACAAGCGGGTCCATGCCGATCTCGTAGTCGATGGTCCCACCGGCCGCCTCGGCGAAAAGATGGATCATCTCTACGTCCGCACGTTCGACCACATGATCGCCAAGATGACGCGCTACGGGAACTGGTCCGCGGCGCAGATGTTTCTTGACGGAAGGGCGGCCTCGGCATTCGATATCTTTGGCCATACGTTGACGAGGCTCATTCGCGACTACGTGTTGAACCTCGGGTTTCTCGACGGCACGCGCGGCATGATGTCGGTCGGTATGCACGTCTATTACACGTTCTGGAAATACGCGAAGCTTTGGGAATTCACGCAGCTCAAGCGAACGGGAAGGCCAGTGCCGCTGCCGGAGCTCGACGTCGAGGAGGAGCGCTGGCAGATGCCGTGGGAGAAGTGACTACTCCTTCTCTTCGCTTTCCCGTATGTACTCGGCCATCGGCGCGGGGACGTTGCGCTTGAGGAGGTCGACCGGGCTGAAGTGAATGCCTCCCTGGAATTGCCAGTCGTGCTGAGGGCGGTAGACGCCGATGTCGTGGACGCGCGAGCCGACGACGAAGCGAATGACGTTGCGGCGATAATCAAACGCCCGGCCGTTGCGGGTGTGGACCGCCGCATCGATTCGGTACTGGCCCGCGACGAGATCGAGCGACGGCATCACGAAGCGCACGCGTCCGTTTCGCTCCAGCCGTTGCGGCATCCACCCCTCGATGTCGGTATTCGTTCCGTAGACGCAGCTTCCGTCGGCGTGATAGATCGCGATGCCGAAGACGAAATCCTCCTGTGCGGCGCGAACTTCGACGTCCATCTCGATCGTCACCGGCGTTCCCGCACCGAGGGCCACGAGGTCGTGGCCGCGCTCATCGACCAGCGACACGCGCTTCAGGATCACCTCGCCTGAGCCCCATCGCTCTTCTTCTTGCGGGTCGCTCCGTTTCTCCGGCTCCGGCTCGGGCTTCCCCTGCTCGGGCGGCGCCTCGGCGGGCGCGGCCGCAGGCGCGGCCGGTGCGACATGCCCGGCTACTTGCTGGAGGTAGTCGTCGACCACCCGCACCGGATCGCCGGCGGCGACGGTCGCTCCATGATCCAGCCACAGCGCACGATCGCAGAGCTTGCGAACCTGATCGAGCTGATGGGTCACGAACACCAGCGTCACGCCGCGGTACTTCATCTCCTGGATCTTCGCGATGCACTTCTGCGAGAACTCCTCGTCGCCGACGGAGAGGACTTCGTCGATCAGGAGGATGTCGGGATCGACATGGACCGCGACAGCAAACCCGAGCCGGACGTACATGCCGGACGAGTACGTCTTCACCGGCTGATCGAGGAACTCGCCGATGCCCGCGAAGTCGATGATCCTGTCGAAGCGAGCGTCGATCTCGCGCCGGCTCAGCCCGAGCATGATGCCGTTGATGTAGACGTTCTCGCGCCCCGTGATCTCAGGATGGAATCCCGCGCCGAGCTCGATCAGCGCGGCGATGCGGCCGCTCACGGCGACGCGTCCGCTGCTCGGCTTCAGGATCCCGGAGATGATCTTGAGCAAGGTCGATTTGCCCGACCCGTTGCGGCCGATGATCCCGAAGGCTTCGCCGCGGTGGACGGCGAACGACACGTCGATGAGCGCCGGCACAGCCGCCTCAGGCGCCGGGCGAAGGTCGCGCTTTAGGAGCGCACTCTTGAGCGTCGCGAACTGCGAGCGCCGGCCCCAGAGGCGGTAGCTCTTCGAAACGTGCTGGAGCGCGATCGCGGAGCCGGCGCTCATATCGCCTCCGCCAGCGTGTCGCGCAGCCGGTCGAAGACGCTGAACCCAAGCGCTACCGAAGCCAGCGAGTAGGCGACGATCAGCAGCGTGTCCGAGATCCCGGGAAGGTGCCCGAAGAATAGGAGGTCCTGGTAGGCGATGACGAACGGCGTCATGGGATTCACGCGCAGAAGCGCGCGCAGCGGACGGGAATCGATCCGATCGATCAGGTAGATGATCGGCGTGATGAAGAAGCCGAGCGTCATGAGGTTCGTGATGAGGTCGCGCAGATCGCGGAAGAGCACGGACGCCGAGGAGATCGCCATGGCGAGGCCGGCTACGAAGATGGTTTGCACAATCATCAGCACGGGCACGAGCAGGATGGTGGCCGAGAAGGTCACCTTGCCGAGGATGACGAAAATCCCCGTGGCCACGAGCAGCACCGGGATCGCAAGCGCGAAGTGGACGAGGTGCGAGAGCACGACCACGATCGGCAAGGCCTCGGCGGGGAACATGACCTTCTTGATCAGGCCGGCATTGCCGGAGATCGACGATGATGACTCCAGGATCGCGGCGGAAAAGAAGCTCCACGGAAGAATGCCGGCAAAAAGGAAGAGCGGATACGGCTGCACGACCTGCTGCGGAAAAAACACCGTGAAGACCAGCGTGTACACGCCGAGAAGCATCAGGGGATTGGCGAGGGACCAGAAGAAACCGAGGATCGAGCCGCGGTAGCGGGCCTTCAAATCGCGCGCCGTCAGCGCGGCGATGAGCTGGCGATAGCGGAAGAGGGTGCGGAGCTCGTCCATTTCAGTGAGCAGTGGTCAGAAGCAGCGAGCAGTGGTCAGTGGTCAGTTGCCTTGACGGAGCTCTACTGTTCATCAGTGACGATCAGCATCAGCGTCGAGGCGCCGACTTGGAACTCGCTCTTGTCCTGGATCTCGACCGGTTCGAGGATGTTGCGTCCGTTGATGAGCGTGCCGTTGGTCGAGCGGAGGTCCTCGAGCAGATAGATGGTGTCGCGAACCTCGAGCGCGGCGTGGTTGCGGGAGGCTTCGCTGTCGTTGAGGACGAGATCGGCTCCGGAACGGCCGATCGTGATCCGCGGCTTTTCGATCCGGAAGACGCTGCCGGCATCGGGGCCGTCGATGACGGCGATTGAGAGGCGTTTGCCGGCCGGGAGCAGCGCCTCAGCCGGTACCCTGTCGGTCGAGCGCTCGGGAATGGGCGAGGACTCGGTCGATTCCTCCGGCGTCTTCGTCCGCCCGGCCATGGTCGGCTCGTTGCGCGACGTAAACGTCTCGTCGCCCGGCGGGACCTGCGGAACTACCGCCGGCGCGAAGGCCGGGTTGAAGATCTCGAAGATCTCCTTGCACTTCGCACACCGGATCTTCTTCGACGGCTTCCGCTCGAACCGCTCCTCGTCGTACTGGTACTTCGAGTGACAATTCGTGCATTCGATGATCATTCAAACCTCGGCTGAAGTTGCGCGGACGATAGCAGAAGCAGTGATCAGTTGTCAGTGGTCAGTGGTCGGAAGAAGCAGTGATCGGTGGTCAGTGGTCGGCGGTCGGAGGTCAGAATCAGGCCCGTGGCTCTTGCGCCCTGACCGCTGACCACTAACCACTAACCACTAACGACTAATCACTGCTTCTCCTGACCACCGACCACTGACCACTGATCACTTGTACACCCGCGGCACTCGGGCGCTGATCCGGCAGAACACTTCGTACGAAATCGTCTCGGATCTCGCGGCGAGCTCCTCGGCAGAGATCTCATCGCCTTCCTGCCGGCCGATCAGAACCACTTCGTCGCCGGTGGTCACTCCCGGAACATCGGTCACGTCGATCGTCGTGAGGTCCATCGACACCCGTCCGACGACCGGCGCGCGGCGGCCACGGACGAGAACCTCGGCCCGGTTCGAGAGCCGCCGGTCGTAGCCGTCCGCGTAGCCGACGGGCAGGGTGGCGATCCTGCTCGGCCTCGCGGTGCGGAAGGTTCCGCCGTAGCCGACCGGCCGGCCGGCGGGAAGATCCTTGAGACGTACGATCTCCGTTCGCCAGCGGAGGATCGGTTCGAGCCGCGAGGCGCCGGCCTCCAGCGGCTCACTGCCGTAGAGAACGATGCCGGCGCGGACGTAATCGCCGGGCCGGACGAGGCCGCGCATCAAAGCGGCGCTGTTGGCGAGATGATGGATTGCCGGTGAGATGCCTGCATCGCGCAGCGCCACGACCAGGCGATCGAAGGATGCGATCTGGACTGCCGTGAACGGATCTGCCGGATCGGAGGCATTCGCGAAGTGCGTGTAGAGCGCATCGACGCGCAACGCCGGCGCGCCTCGAAGAATATCGACCACCCGAGGCAGCTCCGGCTCGATAACACCCATCCGGCCCATACCCGAATCCAGCTTCAGGTGGACGACAAGCTCGCGTTCGCTCGCGCGAGCAACACGGGCAGCGCGTTCGAGATCGTCAGGCCCGACGATTCCGATCGTGATCTCGTGTTGCACTGCTTCAACGATCTGATCGTCGTTCAGCACGCCGAGGTTGAGAATCGGCAGCACGATGCCGGCCTCGCGGAGCGCGAGCGCCTCGACTAGCCGCGCCGTCGCGATCATAGCCACGTCCCCGGGATCGCAACAGCGCGCCAGCTCCACGGCACCGTGGCCGTAGCCATCGGCCTTCAAGACAGCCACGAGCCGCGACCTTGCTGGAAGTCGCCGCCTCACCTCTGCGACATTTCGGCGGAAGGCCGCCAAGTCGACCTCGGCCCATGTGGGTCCGGCCGCGTGTGCAGAACGACCGTCGTGCTCAAGCGCTGTAGACATGCAAGTTCTGTCCGCTCATCGGCCGTGATTCCGGCGACGCCAGGAAGAGAATCGTCCTTGCAACTTCCTCCGGCGTCATGTCGGGAACAAGTCCCGGGCCGGCCCGCCGCAACATCTCCGTGTCGACCGATCCGGGGCTGACGCAGTTGACCCGAATCCCGTAGCGCGCGACCTCCGCGGCCAGGGCCTCGGTCATCGAGATCACGGCAGCCTTGCTCGCGCAATACGACACGAAACCGGGGAACTTTTTCGGTCCGATGACGCCGGAGATCGATGCCACGTTGACGATCGTGCCGGAGCGCCGCGCGATCATCGCCGGAAGCGCGCGCCGCGCCGTCAGAAACGCGCCGCGCGTGTTGACGGCGAACATCCGATCCCACGCCTCGACCGAGGTCTTCGCGAATGGGTGGGGATCGATCATCCCGGCGCAGTTGATCAGGATGTCGCAATCACCGAAGCGCGCCTCGGTCTCGGAGAAGAGCCGTTCGACGTCCTCCGGGGAGCCCACGTCTCCCGTCACCGCGAGCATGCGATCCCGGCTCCGGGCGGCAACTTCCGCGAGCTTGCCGGCGCTGCGCGCGAACAGCGCGACCATCGCACCGCGCGCCGCGAGCGCCGTAGCCGTCGCCGCGCCGATGCCGCTCGAAGCGCCGGTGACGATCGCGACGCGGTCGGTGAACACGGGATCGGGTGGCGGAACTGGTTGATTCATCGGTTTCTCCTGAGACACTGAGTTGGTGTCATCCTTATAGGTGCGTAGCGCGGCGAAGGATCTCCTTGCGAGAGCCACGATCCACCCAAGGAGATCCTTCGCCGTCTACGCGGCTCAGGATGACACATGGTCACGCGCAGGATGACACCGGGACGGTGGCACCATTCTCCACTATAATCAGCTCACGCATACATCCCTCCGATCAACCAAACTTTCTTCATGAGGAGATCGTCATGGATCCCGAATTCAACAATTGGCTCCAGCTCATCCTCCGTTGGTTTCACGTCGTCGCCGGTGTCGCCTGGATCGGGCTTCTCTACTTCTTTAACTGGGTCAATGGGCCCTTCGCCAAAACCATCGATGGGCCGACGAAGAAGGCCGTCGTTCCGCAACTCATGCCTCGCGCCCTTTACTTTTTCCGCTGGGGCGCGGCCTGGACCTGGTTCACCGGCATCCTGCTGGCGGGACTGGTTTACTACCATGGCAAGATCGTCTTCGACGACCCGGCCAGCGGCAACCCGTGGCTCTGGCTGGCCATCGTGCTGGTGGTGCTGGCCGTCGGGTTCGTCATCTACAACATCGTGATGAAGAGTGTGAAGAACGTGATCGTGGCGAACACGATCGTGTTGATCCTCTTCTGCGGCGTCTACGCCCTCTTCGAATTTGTCGGCCACTTCAGCGGGCGGGCGCTCTACACGCACACCGGCGTGATCTTCGGGACGACCATGGCGCTGAACGTCTGGATGATCATCTGGCCGTACCAGAAGCGGATCATCACCGCGACGCGCGACGGCGTCGCCCCCGATCCGAACGACGTGGCCACGGCCGGGTTACGCTCTCGCCACAACACGTTCATGTCCGTCCCTCTGATTTTCACGATGATCAGCAACCACTACCCGACGGTTTACGGTAACCCCTATCGCGACGTCATTCTGGCCGTCATCATCGTCGTTGGCTTCATTCTCACCCGGCTGCTGTACGGAAAGGCCGGTAAGGTCCAGGGCTTCTAATCGCTTGAGACTCTTCCTGGTAGACGCCTTTTCTGACAAGCCCTTCGCCGGGAACCCGGCCGCTGTCTGTCTTCTCGACAATGAGGCCGATCCGGCGTGGATGCAGAGCGTGGCCAGCGAGATGAACCTCTCCGAGACGGCGTACCTTCGTCGCCGCGAGGACGGCTGGTCGCTGCGCTGGTTCACGCCGTCGGTGGAGGTCGATCTCTGCGGGCACGCGACGTTAGCCAGCGCTCACGTGCTCTGGCAGACAGGCGCGCTTTCGGCCTCCGAGACGGCGAGGTTTCACACGAAGAGCGGGCTCCTGACGGCGGAGCGCCGCGGCGATTGGATCGAGCTCGATTTTCCGGTCGCGCGCACCGAACCGTC
Organism: Thermoanaerobaculia bacterium; assembly: GCA_035632455.1. Classification (GTDB taxonomy): domain Bacteria; phylum Acidobacteriota; class Thermoanaerobaculia; order Gp7-AA8; family Gp7-AA8; genus DASQGS01. The sequence goes on from DASQGS010000272.1 coordinate 10,249, forward strand.
GGAAGCCCCTCCCGCTCTGCTCGAAGCGCTCGGTGCAAAAGCGCTCTACGTCGGTCGCAACCGGTTCGACTATCTGGTCGAGGTGGAATCCGAGGAAGCCGTTCGCGGGCTGCGCCCCGACTTCGCGCTCCTTCGCACAATCACAGTGCGAGGTGTCAGCGTGACGAGCCGCGCCAGCACCGACGGATTCGACTTTATCTCCCGGTTCTTCGCCCCCGGCTCGGGCATCGATGAGGATCCGGTTACCGGCTCCGCGCACTGCGCGCTGACTCCTTACTGGGCGGAGAAGCTCGGAAGGAACGAGTTGCATGCGTACCAGGCGTCGCAGCGCGGCGGCGTGTTGCGCCTGCGCCTCGCGGGCGATCGCGTGAAGATCGCCGGCCGCGCGGTCATGGTCTTCGAGGCCGAGCTCATCGCCTGAGGGCTGCGATGCTGGCGATCGAGCGAGCGTATGACGATGCCTCGCTGGTGGTCGTCCGCGAGCTCTTCCTCGAGTACGCGGCGGCGCTCGGCGTCGACCTTTCGTTCCAGCGATTCGACGACGAGTTGATGCGCCTGCCGGGAGACTACGCCGAGCCGGCCGGGTGCCTGCTGCTCGCCCGCTGGAACGATGCCGTGGCCGGCTGCGGCGCGCTCCGGCCGCTCGAAGAGGGCATCTGCGAGATGAAGCGGTTGTACGTCCGTCCGGCATTCCGCGGCCACGACATCGGCCGCGTTCTCGGCGAGCGCCTCATCGAGGAGGCGCGACAACGCAGCTACACGGCCATGCGCCTCGACACGCTCCCGATGATGCGCACGGCCATGGCGCTCTACGAGAGGCTCGGATTCGCCGACATCCCACCCTATCGATTCAATCCGATCGAAGGCACAAGATATCTGGAGAAAAGGCTTTGATATGGACTGCGGCAGCTCGCTGCCGCTTTGCGGCGGCAAAGCCGCCGCTTTTCTCGCGCCGGTGGCAAGAGCTTGGGCAACTTGCGCGGCTCGCGGGCCGCGCGAGTGGCTTCTTGCCACGCCTGTGGTCCACGAAAGCGGCAGCAAGCTGCCGCAGTCCATACTCTACAATTGCTTTATGAATATTCGGGAAATGCTGGAGAAGATCGAGGCCGATACGTTCGCGCCGCGCGCGGCGAGGAGCGCTGAGACCCGAGGGCGCGATCGCGAGGAACCGGAGGACGATCTGCGGCCGTCGTATCAACGCGATCGCGACCGGATCATTCACTGCAAGGCATTCCGCCGTCTCAAGCACAAGACCCAGGTCTTTCTCGCGCCTGAAGGCGATCACTACCGGACGCGGTTGACGCACGTTCTGGAAGTAACCCAGATTGCCAGGACCATCGCCAAGTCGCTGCGCCTGAACGAGGTGCTGACCGAAGCGATCGGGCTCGGCCACGATCTCGGGCATTCGCCGTTCGGCCACGCCGGCGAGGCGGCGCTCAATAAGCTGGTCAAGGGAGGATTCGACCATTATCGCCAGTCCGTGCGCGTGGTGGAGACGCTGGAGAACGACGGCCGCGGGTTGAATCTAACGGTCGAAGTACGCGACGGCATCCTCAAGCATTCGAAAGGCGAGAAGGGAGAGCTCCTGCGCAGACGGCCGAAGTCCCGCGCGCTGACGCTCGAGGGCGACATTGTGCGGATCTCCGACATCATCGGCTATGTCAATCACGACATCGACGACGGCATACGCGCCGGCCTCCTGTCGGACAAGGACATACCGAAGGAGATCCGCACGACGCTCGGCGCCACGGGACGGGACCGCATCGACCGCATGGTGCGCGACGTCATCTCGGCGACGCTCGCTTGCGATTATGAGGCGGTCATGATGTCAGCCGAGGTTCTGGCCGCTTTGGAGGAGCTGCGAACGTTCATGTTCGCCCACCTCTATTTTCTGCCGGCCGTGCGGGACGAATTCGACAAAGCCCAGAAAATCCTGACGGCGCTCTTTCAGTATGTCGTGCAGAACCCTGCCCAATACCTCGACACCGCCACAGAGGAGCCGGTCGAGCGCCTGGCCATCGACTTTGTCGCAGGGATGACGGACCGCTACGCCATGAACCTCTATGCGGAGCTGTTTCTGCCGAGGCCATGGAATTGATGGTTTGACCTGGAGCGAAGATTGTTTTCTCCGTGATCTCTGTGCCTCTGTGGTGAAAGCCGTTGCCCACACAAGACAAACAACCACAGAGACACAGAGGTCACGGAGAGTTTCGCGTGAAGACCTCGAACGTGTTACCAGCGCCTATTGTCCGCGCCGTCCGCCTCAAAGCTCGCCCCTTTTGTGGCGGAAGGTATTAACGCAATCCCTGAGATCCTTACCCGCCCGGAAACGGATGCTCCTCGACGCCGGGATGTTGATGATCTCCTTGGTCCGCGGGTTGCGGCCCTTGCGCGCCGGGCGGTGTGTTACAGTGAAATTGCCGAGTCCGGCAATCGAGCAGCGGCCCGAGCTCCGGCAAGACTCCGCGACATGGCCG
>DASQGS010000273.1:0-9412 GCA_035632455.1 Thermoanaerobaculia bacterium
TTGGGCGCTGGGGCCGGACGAGCGTGGATTCAGCGCGAGAATCTTGGTCTTCGTCTTTGGTCAACGAAAGCGGCGGCGAGCCGCCGCAGTCCATAACGCGATTACAATCTCGTTCCACGGAGGCTCTTATGACCGATCGCGCGATCTCGATGCTGCTGCGAGGGATTGATGAGGCTTATGACAAACGGGCGTGGCATGGGCCGAATCTGCGCGGGGCGTTGCGCGGCATCACGGCGAAGGACGCGCTGCGGCGGCCTGGGAAGGGGCGGCACAACATCTGGGAGCTGGCGATCCACGCGGCCTATTGGAAGTACGCCGCGCGGCAGCGGATCGTGAGCGGCGCGCGCGGGTCGTTTCCATTGAAGGGCAGCAATTGGATTGCCTCGCCTGCGTCGCTCGACGAAGCCGGGTGGAAGGCGGCGCTGAAGCTGCTCGAGACCGAGCACCGCAAGCTCCGCGAGGCCGTCGCGGCGCTCGATCCCGAGAAGCTCAATGAGCTCGTGCCGTCGAAGCGCTACAACTACGCCTGGATGATCCGCGGCGTCGCGGCGCACGATCTGTACCACGCGGGGCAGATTCAGCTCGTGAAGAAGTTGTGAGGTGTCGCATTGATGTTGGATTCACAAAGACCGCGCCAACAAAAAGCCCTCTCCCGCCGGGAGAGGGCGGCGCGAAGCGCGGGAGAGGGGTCCCCGCGCGGAGCGCGTCATCGAAGCGATGACGATCTCGCGAGGATCGGGCCACGAAGCCAGTGGCACGAGGGCGTCCCCTCACCCCGCCGCGGCGCGGCGACCCTCTCCCGCCGGGAGAGGGTTTTTCATCCGCCCAGCTTTTGGTCAGTTCGCTACGTTGGCGCGCCGCACTCCTGCGCCAATCGCACATACGTGTCATACCGCGCCGGCGAGATCTCGCCGCCGTCGACCAGGCGTTTGACCTCGCAGCCGGGCTCGTGCAAGTGCGTGCAGTCGTTGAATCGGCAGAGCACCGCGGGCTCGGCGAGCTCCGGGAAATAATCGCGCAGCGTGGCCAGGGTCAGATTCCATAGGCCGAACTCGCGGATGCCGGGGGTATCGATCACATAGGTGCTGCCGCCGAGGTCGTGGAGCGTTGACGAAGTCGTCGTGTGGCGTCCCGAGCCGCGGCGGTGTAGGTCGCCGATGGCGAGCTGCAGGGACGCATCGAGGGCATTGAGGATCGACGACTTGCCGACGCCGCTGTGCCCGACGAGCGCGCACGTCGTCCCTTGCACAATGGCGCGCAGCTCGGCGATTCCTTCGCCGGACTCGGTCGAACAGAGAACGACCGGATGCCCGAGGGCCTTGTATGGCTCCAGCTTCGCCAGCTCGGCCGCGAGCTCGGACGGGCTGGCGAGATCGATCTTGTTCACGCAGAGTGCCGGGAGCGCACCGCCGCGTTGGATGGCGATCAGATAACGGTCGATGAGGCGCGGGCGCAGCGGCGGCGTCTTGATCGACACCACGTGCACGACCACGTCGACGTTCGCCACGATCAGCCGCTGGCGATGAGGATTGATCGGATCGGGGCGCACGAGCGCGCTGCGGCGCGGCAGCACGATGCCGATGCGATTGGCCTCGCCGTCCGACTCGACGAGAACCCGGTCGCCGACCGCGAGGGCGCTCTTCTGGCGCGTGGCCAAATCCGAGGGCACGGTGCAGTCGAGCTCCTCGCCGTCGCGGACGACGCGGCAGCGGCCGCTCGAGGAGGCGATCACGATCGCGGCGTCGTTCCACTCCGCGGACTCCGCGGTGGATTCCTCGCCCGCGCCCGCGCGAAGGCCATCGACGAGATCGTCGATCGAGACCCGCCCGCGCCGCCTGGCCTGAGCCACTAACTGTTCGTCAAGTACTTCTTCCCAATTCTCCTCGCTGACGGCGCGCTCGATGCGGCCTTCCTTTTTCTGCGCGCCGGCGGAGCGGCGCATCTTCCCCGCATGCTTGCGAAGTTTCATCTCGCCGTAGCTCCGATGTTTCTCGATGTCTTTTTGATGACGCTTTTCCGTGTGACGGTCCATGTCCTTCTTCCTCGCGAAAGTCGCGGCGTTGTCCGCGGCGCCCGCTGCACGAGCGGACGGCGATCGCGCATAGGGCGCGGCGGATCGGGGGAGAAGAAAGGCGAGGATCGGACGAGGAGGCGCAAGAAAAACTAGAAAGCCCTGCTCGCCGCGAGCGCTCGCTGGTCGACGGATTGGGCTTTCATAGGCGACATCTCCTTATGACACGGTTAGGGTGACGGCAGTATAGCGGGTCGCAAGGAGAGGCGCAAAAGGCGCCAAGCTGCTCCGTAGTCGTAGCCGTTGCCGTCGGCGTCGCCGGGTCTTGACTTTGACGTCGGTGAGGACACGGAAGTCAGAGTCAACGGCCGGCGACGGCGACGGCGACGCCAACGGTGACTCCTCGCTTGTGGTCAACGAAAGCGGCGGCTTGTGCCGCCGCAGTCCATAGCTTCCTCTACTGCGCGGCCCGGTTCTTGATCAACGCTTCCTCGAACTCTGCGGCCGGCATGGGGCGGCTGAACAGGAATCCCTGCATTTCCGCGCAATTCTGGCCGGCGAGGAAGGCCAGTTGCTCCTTGGTCTCCACTCCCTCTGCGATCACGCGGAGCTTCAGCGCCCGGGCCATGGTGATCACGGCGTTCACGATCGCGCCGTCGGCGGAGTCGTGATGAAGATCGCGCACGAAGTTCTGGTCGATCTTGAGCGTATCGACCGGGAATTGCTTGAGGTAGCTGAGCGAGGCGTAGCCGGTGCCGAAATCGTCGATGGAGATTCGGATGCCGATCTTCTTGAGCCTGCGCATGATGGCCAGCGAGAGCTCGGCGTTCTGCATGGCCGCGGTCTCGGTGATCTCGATCTCCAATTGCGACGGCGGGAACGCGGTCTCGCTGAGGATGCGCTTGATCATGCCCGAGAGATCGCGGTGCTGGAACTGCCGCGCCGAGAGGTTCACGGCCACGCGCATTCCCGGATGTCCTGAATCGTGCCACTGCTTCATCTGCGTGCACGCGGTCAACATGACCCACTCGCCGATCGGGAGGATCAGCCGCGATTCCTCGGCCACGGGGATGAAATCCTCCGGATACATGAACCCGAGCTGCGGATGATTCCAGCGCACTAGCGCCTCCGCGCCGAGAATGCGGCCGCTGTCGATCTCAACCATCGGCTGGTAGTGCACCACCAGCTCGCCGCGCTCGATGGCGTGATGCAGGCCGCTCTCGAGCGAGAGCCGCTCCTCGGCGCCGGACGACGGGAACGAGCTGGCGAACTGAAAGTTGTTCCGCCCCAACTCCTTGGCGCGGTACATGGCCCAGTCGGCATTCTTGAGAAGCGTCTCGGCATCCGTCCCGCTCTCCGGAAACATGGCCACGCCGATGCTCGTGGTCACGAATAGCTCGTGCGTGTCGACCACGACCGGCTGGGAGATCGAGTCCAGCACCTTCTGCGCGACGAGCGACGCCGCTTTGACGTCGAGCACGTCGTTGATCAGGATCGTGAACTCGTCGCCGCCCATGCGCGACACCGTGTCCTCGGCGCGCACGCAGTGGACGAGCCTCTCGGCGATGGCCTGCAGCAGTCCGTCCCCGACCGTGTGACCGAGCGTGTCGTTCACGAGCTTGAACTGATCGAGGTCGAGGAACATCACCGCCACCCCGCGCGCATACCGGCGGGCGTGAGCCAGAGCGACGGTGATCCGGTCGCGGAACAGGAGGCGGTTCGGCAGGCCGGTGAGGATGTCGTGATAGGCCTGGTACTCCATCTGCTCCTGCGCGCTCTTCCGCTCTGTGATGTCGATGAGCGTTCCCTCGACGACCTCCTGCTCGCCGGCTGGACCGTCGAGCAGGCTCATGTTCGCCAGCGCCCATACCGGAGTGCCGTCGCGCCTTCGCATGCGGACCTCGACGTTGGTCATCGATCTCTGCTCGCGCAGTTGGGAACGGACGCGATGGCGCTCGCCGGGATCGACGTAGAGATCGATGCCCTTATCCGCGAGGATCTCGTGCCTGTTCTCGTAGCCGAAGATGCGGGCGAAGGCGTCGTTGCAGTCGAGGATGCCGCCGCTGAGCGAGGCCCGGTAGACGCCGGCCAGATTGCGCTCGAACAACATCCGGAAACGCTCCTCGCTCTCGCGGAGGAGATGCTCGGAGCGGTTGCGCTCGGTCTGGTCGAGGGCGATCACGAGCCGCATGCGGCGCCCGCTCGTCGAGAACTCGAACGACGTGATCTCGACGTCGATGACGCTGCCGTCTTTCTTCGTGTGACGGTACGGCTGGTGGCTCCGGTCTCCGAGCTGCGGGAGCTCCGCGAGCACTGCCGGCACGTCCTCGGGGGGCCGGATAGTGGTGATCTTCATCGCCAGAAACTCGTCGCGGCTGTAGCCGTAGTGCGTGACCGCGGCATCGTTCACGCTGATGAAATCAAGGCTCTCGAAGTCGTAGACCCACATCGGCAGCGGATTGCCGTCGAACAGCAGGCGGTAGCGCCGCTCGCTCTCGCGCAACGCCTCGTCGGCGCGCAGCTTCTCCGTGACGTCGCTGGCGACGTAGACCACGCCGACCGGCGTGCCGTCCGTGTCGCGAACGAACGACGACGAGGCCACGACGTCGATCAGCCCGCCGTTCGCCGCGCGCCAGCGCATGCCCTGCTCCAGCACGCCCATGCTCTTGAGGAGCTGGCCTGTGGACATGCTCTGCTCCGGGTCGGCGACCAGCCGGATCGACTGCCCCAGCAAGTCGCGATCCTTGTAGCCGAGCATTGTGCACGCGGCGTGGTTCGCCACGCGGATCTTGCCCGCGAGGTCGAGCACGAGCACGGCGCTCTTCATGGTCTCGAGAATCTGTCCGCCGGCGAATTCCGGCGTGAGATCGACGAGGTGATAGCGCCAGAGGGCGTTAGCCGCCACGACCGTGAACCCGAGGAGAGCCATGTACCCCATCGGGTAGATGTCGACTCCGATGGTCGGGAGAAAGTCGAGCAGGGCAACGGAGCCGATGCCGAACGAGATCAGCAACGCGCGCGCCCGCAGGCGAGCCTCGCCTTCATTCTCGCGGTACGACATCCAGAGAAGGCGGTAGCTTGCGGCCAGCATCGCCGCGTAGATCAGCGTCCAGGAGATGCTGTACGAAGTACCGGCCGGGTAGTAGCCCCAACTGAAGGCGCGAACCTCGGCGATGAAGATCGGGGAGATGGCGCCGGTGACGGCGACCACGCACCCGAGCGCCCAGCAAAGGAGTATCCATCGCTCCAGTGTGCGCCGGCGCCCGACGAGTACGGCCGTGAAGTGAAAGACCGCCGGCGGCGTCAGGGCGATCATGACGTGCGTCGCCCGTGCCCAGAAGAGGGCCACAGGGTTCGCCGTCGCCGCATACATCAGCGAGTATCCGCACAACCATCCCGACGACGTGAGCGAGATGGCGAAGAAGAGCACGCTAAGAAGCGCGCCACGCCCGCGGATCAGAACGGCCACGCCGAGGATCAGGATCACCGCGGCGGTGAGCGCCCCGGCGTACGCCAGTCCATTGGGTTCATAGCCGCTGGCTGAGCTAAGCAGATGGATTCCCGCTGCCACGCCTTCGCCCTACCGCCCGACCGGCCCTCGGCCGGCGGGCCACAGGCGCCCCCCATCCAACCTGTATTGACTCATTCGGACCAATGGTACCAGTGGTCGGCCTCGGATGTCCGGCATCCTTGCGTAGGGGCGCCAGACTGCCACTGCCGTCGTCTAAAGTGAAAGTCAAAGGCCGGCGACGGAAACGCCGGCAGCGGCATGGAAAACGACGGCGCCTCGACCCCTTCGCTCCCGCACTCCGGAGGAGTGCATGGAGGCACTCCTCCGGAGTGCTAGGGTTTGGACGATTCCAAAGAGGCAGCGAGCAACCGTCTCGCGCCGAGTTGCACCGGGAGAGCTTCTTGCGGCGGCTCTGCGCCGTTGCGCGCAACCGTGCGCCCCCTACGTCCCTTTGATCCGCAGAAAGCAATCGTCGTGTCCGACCAGCTCGATCACGCCGGCGCGCTGCCAGCCTCGCAGGCGATCGACGATGCGCGGGTCGGATGCCGGATCGGCGATGCTGAAGAACTCCGCCAGCACAGACTTCGGCAGGGCTTCCACGCCGCTCTTGCGGAATCGCTCCAGGCCGACTTGCAGGGCGTCGAGGCGATAGTCGAGATCGCGGTCGTCCAACGGCGCGGCCGGCGTCGCGATCGCCGCTCCCATGCCCAGGAAACTCTCGAACGGCATCGGCGCAAACTGCGTGACTCCACGCGCCCGGAGCTCATCGGTGGTGAGATCGTCCGCGAGCAGCAGCCCCGGCACCTCCGTGCCGATTCCGTCGACCTCCCACCCGATCCATCGCTCCTTCCCCAGCAGAGCGATTTTCTGGATATAGCGTGCCATGGCCATCCTCAATTCATTCGCGGATCATGGGGCGCAACAATACCAGACATCGTAATTACTTAGCCGCGCCGTTAGCGTGTAGCGGCGTTGCAGGAGCGCGACGGTCCGGCTGAGGTCCGCCATCGGCTCGCCGTTGATCTGCAGGCGCTTCTTGACGATCACCCAGCGGATTCCGCGCGTCTGTGCCAGCGTCGCGATCTCCTCGGCGCTGTAGGGATTCACCGTGCGATCGAACATCACCACCGGAAAGCGCGGCTGTCGTCCGGTCGCGAACCAGAAGAGATCCTCTCCCGGCAGGCAGAGGACGCCATCGCTCCGAGGAACGTGGACGTTTGTCCAGGAAACGAGTTGCTCGAATTCCGGGAGCCACTCGCCGCGCATGACCATCCCGCGCAGCGCCGGCAGCGACGATCGGTGAGCCTCTCCTTCCATCACCTTCGCGTACGTCAGCCGCTCGTTCTCGCCGACGTACCGCCAGCCCGATCGCAACAGCGTCGCGGCGAGCACCGCCGCGATCACGACTGCGAGCACCGGCCTCTGCGAAGCCGCGCCGCGCAAAGCCAGCGCGGCGATCACGACGAGCAGCGGCCAGATCCCGTACGTGGAGCCCCACGTGCTCTGCGACAGAAACGACGCGTGAATCGCCGCGATAAGAATGATCGGAAGCAGCGTCACGAGCGTCCGTTCCTTGCGCCACGCGGCGACTCCGATGATTGCGGCAAGCACGAGCGCGAGCGGCCAGAGGCGGAGCAGATTGATCTCCGGCTCGACCGGATCGAACGTCGTGAAGTCGCTGTACCAGATCCACACGAGCGGGGCGGCGGCAACTGCGGTGCCGGCCGGCGCGATGTATTTCGCGCCGCGCCCGCGCCAGATCATCGCCACTCCGCCGGCGATCGCGCAAACGAGCCACCACGCCAGCGTCGGATCGTCGTAGATCTCGAATTGAGTCGACAGCGGCGGGAGGCGGCGCGCGGCCGCGAAGCGAATCGTCCAATGCACGTAGTTGTCGAAACCGAAGACGAACGTGACCACCGCAAGGCCGAGAAGAGAGCCGGCGGCGGAGCCCGCGAGAACCATCCCCAGACCGCGGCGCCGCGCGCGATCAGGCTCGACCGCGATCAGCAACGTAACACCCGCAGCCACCACGACGAGCACGATCAGCCCGACGTTCTGCTTGATGAACGGCAGCAGCGCGCCGAGGAGACCGGCGCAGAACGCCCAGCGCCGGTCGAGGCCTCTCCGCTCGGCGCCGAGCAGTGCGGCGATCATCAGGAGCAGCACGAGACAGGTGTCGGGATCGTAGAAGGGATGCGGAACGATGCAGTAGATCCCGAGAATCGCGAGCGGCGCCGCAAGGAGAAACGCGATGATCCGCGCGCCGATCGTGTCCGGCAGGAGCCGCCGGATGATGTACCACGTCACGACCGTCGCAGCGCCGCCGGCGACCGCGGCCCAGGCGATGTGGTGCGCGATGGACCGGCCGAAGAGCCGGATGATGGCCGCCTGCACGAGGAACGTCCCCGGCGCGTAGGGCATGGCGAAGTCGCGATACGGGATGTCGCCGCCGGCGATCCGCGACGCGTTCTCGAGGATGTAGCTCAGGTCCCACAGCACCGTGAGCCGCGCGTTCTGCCAGAGCACCACAGCGCTCGTGGCCGCGAAGAGAACTCCTCCGGCGATCCAGTCAGCGATGCGGCGCGCGGCGTCAGTCATGCGATGCAGCGTGTGCGAGGGCGGCCCGCTTCGTCAACACGAGCACGCTCATCGGTCCCATTCGTCCCATCCGTCCCCATGCTTACTTGTAACAAACGAACCGCGGAAGGGCAGTGTTATCATGACCAGCCAGCCCGTGAGTTCGTCCAGTCCCGCTCAAGCGAACAACGTGCAGCATCGATTGGCGTTGTCGTCATGAGAACGGCAACCGTCGCCCGGCCCGGAACCACAAATGTTTGAGACCTCATCGACGGAAGTGGTGATTCGCAAAGGGCGCCCGCTCTTCTACGAAACGCTGCCTCTTTCGATCTTCGTTCACGCCGTCGCCGCGGTTGGCGTGATGGCAGCCGCGAACTGGGCCATTCAGTTCCCAACGGCCAGCCCGCGCCTCGTCTCCTCGTACTTCCTCATTCGCGTGCCCGATCCGCCGCCGCCCCCGCCACCGCCCGCTCCGCCGAAAGCCGTACAGCCTCAACCGCAGACGCCGCGTCCTCCCGATCCACAGCAGATTGTCGCGCCGACGGTCATCCCCGACGTCATCCCACTCGTCCCCGACACGCCGATCCAGACCGCCGACAAAGGCGTTCCCGCGGGTGTGGAGGGCGGAGTGGAAGGCGGCGTGGTCGGCGGTATCTTCGACGGCGTCAAGGGCGGCGAGGTGGGCGGATCCCTCGGTGGCACGCCCGGCGGCATCATCGACAAGAAGCTCGAGAATCGCGTCGTGATCGAGCGCGACAAGCACCTCCCTCTCTTTCCTCTATCGCAGGTCTACCCGATCTATCCTGAAGAGGCCCGCCTGCGGAACATCGAAGGAAGCCTCGTCGTGCGATACGTAATCGGCACCGACGGGCGCGTCAAGGAAGTCACCGTCGTCGATCACGCCGAGAAGAAGATCTTCGAAGACGCCGCGGTGAAGGCCATCCGCTACTGGCGCTTCCGCCCGCTGATGAAAGACGGCAAGCCCGTCGAAGTAGTCCACGAGTTGACGGTCTACTTCCGGCTGAACGACCGCGGCGAAGGGTGAGAACGCCCGTCATCCTGAGCCGGCGAAGCCCCCGGTAGGGGGCGTAGCGCGGCGAAGGATCTCCTTGCGAGAATCGCGATCCTGCCAAGGAGATCCTTCGGCGCGCTCCACCCCTGCGGGGTTCCGCCGCCTCAGAGGCTGTGAAAAAATCGGGCGCGTGCCTTGGAAATCCAGGGGATTGTAAAATGGAGCCATGGAAGAGAAACAGGATTTGGGACCGGCGCGGACGGTGGAGGCAAATCGGGCGCAGATGCGTTTTGTGACG
>DASQGS010000274.1:0-4964 GCA_035632455.1 Thermoanaerobaculia bacterium
TGACGCGGAACGAAGAACTAAGGTTCGGCTGCGCCTCGGATTCGCAGACGATCATCGCGTCGCCGGTCTTTTCGGGTTCCTGACCTCGGCGAAGCGAGGCGAGATCGCGCTCGAGGCTTTTGCACGCGCGTACCGGCGCGATCCGCGACCGCGGCTCCTGATCGTCGGCGAGCCGGCGCCGAACATCGATCTCGACGGGCTCGTCCGCGATCGCAATCTGCCTGCCGAGGCCATCATCACAACCGGATACGTCACCGATGACGAGCTGATCGAGTATTTCGCCGCCGTCGATCGCCTGATCAACCTTCGCTATCCGAGCGCGGGCGAGACCTCGGGCACTCTGATTCAGGCCTTCGCGGCGGGGAAGCCGGTGGCCGTGAGCGACTACGCGCAATTCGCTGAGCTTCCGGGCGATTGCGTCACGAAGATCGCGTTTGGCGACCGCGAGGTTGAAGCGCTGGAGGATTTCCTTCTTCGCGACCACGACATCGAGGCGATCGCCGAGGCGCAACGGCAATGGCTCGAGACCAACGCCAGACTCGATCTGGCGGTCGCCGGGTACCTGCGCGCGATCGAGATGCAAGGTGATGCGCGAACAGAGCGGCGTGGCGCGCTGCGAAGTCTGCCGTTGTTCCCTTGCGTTTCTCTGGTTCGATGCGAGGCCCATCGCGATGACGCGCGTACGCACTTGCAGCTTCGTCTGCGCAACGATGGCGACGCCCTGCTGCGGGCTCGTTCGTACGGTGAGCGGGGTTATCGCCTCATCGCCAAGCTCTTCGATGGAGCGCACGAGGTGTTCGACCGCTGGGTCGAGCTGCCGCGCGATCTCGCGCCGGGTGAAGAAGCTGATGTCTCGATCGACTTGCTGCCGGCGGGTGCTGCCTCGTTGCGCCTGAAGCTGTACGATGCCATCGAATCGATTCCGATGCTCGATGCGGAGCCGTTCGCGACGGAGGTGCTGACGCTTGCCGCGCTTTGACGACGCGGCGCTGGCGAAGCTGCGCGGGATCCTCGCGGCGCGTCAGGCGCTCGAGATCGAGGCGCCCGAGCACAGGCGGGCCTGCGTTCTCATCCCCATCGTGCGACAAGGCGGCGTCTGGTCGATCCTGTTCTCGCGCCGCTCGGAGCATCTCGCGGCACACAGCGGCCAAGTCGCGTTCCCTGGCGGCGCGGTCGAGCCCGGCGAGTCGCTCGATGCCGCGGCGATCCGCGAGGCGGAGGAGGAGGTCGGCATTCCGCCGCAGCACGTCGAGCTGATCGGCCGGATCGACGACGTCGTCGCCAACAGCGGATTCCTCGTCGCGCCGTTCGTCGGAGTCATCGGCCAGCCGATCGATTACGTGCTGCAAGCCTCCGAGGTCGACGAGGTCTTCGAGGCCCCAATCGATCGCCTCCTCGATCCCGGCAATCCGGAAGTCCGTTTTGTCCCGTATCTCGGGCGCCGCTATCCTGCCTACTTCTACCATTACGAACAGTACGAGATCTGGGGTTTGACGGGACGGATGCTCAAGGCCTTTCTGGACCTGGTCTGGGAATCGCTCTGATATGGACTGCGGCGGCTCGCCGCCATGGACTGCGGCGGTTCGCCGCCGCTTTCCATGGCCACTCGCGCAATGAGCCGTCTCTGCCTGTGTCGGCGCGCAATCGAAAGTGTGCCGCCTCGATGAACGCTCTTGGCGAGATTCTTAATGCGATCGATATTGGCTGCATTACAGGAGAGAGACAATGGACATCTATCGATTTGCAGCCATTCTCGTATTGCTGTCCGCATTTGCGTTCATGTCGACGAGCGACGACGGCGCCGGTATCGATCCCTTCGGCGGCAGGGGACGTACGACGACATCCGGCGATCATCGCTGCACGATCGATCCCAACGGGTCGCCTTGCACGACCTCGGGGACATTCAGCACGAGCCAGTTGGATCCGAACGGGTAGTCAGGCTTACTTCTTCAGCAATCCCGCCACGTACTTATCGAGATCCGCTGCCCCCGGTCCCGGATCGACCAACGCGCCGTTGACGAGATAGCTCGGAGTTGAGCGGACGTCGTTCGAGAATGCGGCGCCCACGCCGTTGAGTACCGCGGCGTGCAAGGACGCCGAGGCGATGTCGGCGTCGTACTTCTCGAGATTGAGATCGTGGTCCTTCGCGAAGTTGCGAGCAAAGTCGTCGAACGTGAACGCGGTGAGGGAGTCCTGGTTCTTGTAGACCTGCTTTTTGAACTCCCAGAAAACATCCGGCTTCTGATGCCAGACCGCGCGTCCCGCGACGGCGGCGGCGAAAGCCCAGGGGTGACTCGACACCAGCGGCAGATCGAAGCGCACGTAGCGGACCTTGTCGCCGTACCTCTCGAGGATCGGGGTCACGAAGCCTGCGGCGCGCTGGCATGAAGGACACTCGAAGTCCGAGAACTCGATGATCGTGGCAACCGGTTTGGTCCCGCCGGTGGCCGGCATGTCGGCGAGAAACGGTTCGAATGCTTTGACCCGGTCGGCGCGGTAGTCGCCGTTGAGCCGGTGGAAATGGCCGAGGAAGAAGACCATGCCGAAGCCGTCGACCTCGCCCTCGATTGGAATCGTGCCGCGCTCGGTGGTCTGGTGCAGGACCACGGGGTAGAGACCGTCGACGGTCGGCTGGTGATCGACCTTGGCGTCGAAGTTTTCGTGGAGGACGCTCCAACTGAAGTTCTTCAGCCGCTCCTCGATCGTCTTCCCCTCCTGTCCCTCGAGAAACCACGGAGTGCCGAGAAAGAAGCCGCCCTGGTTCGACATGATCTGGAGGTACTGTCCTTCGCAGGCCGGGCGGGAGCTCTCGACGCGCACGGTTTTGCCGACGAGATTCGGAGGCAGTTTGTGCTGGACCTCCACGCGCTCGATCTTCGCCTCGCCGCAGACCGGTAGAGCCTGGTCGACCTGGTGCTCGATTTGCAGCTCGGTCGGCGTCTTCACGGGCGCTTTCTGCGGGGCATCCGCTGCAAAGAGCGATGAAGCGAGGAGCAGCGGAAGGGTCAACAAAGCCGTTCTTTTCACAGAATTCACTCCCTCTCGGTTTTCCCCCGTCAAACGGCAGGGTCGTGGGGATGATTCCATGAATGCCGCGCGCTTGCACGCTCAGGGCGTTCGGAGGTAAAACCGCGTCATGCGCCTTGTGACTCGGGCCGATCTCGATGGCTTGACGTGTGCGGTCATCCTCAAGATGAAGGAGCGCATCGACGAGATCCTTCTCGTCCATCCCCAGGACATCACCGACAAGACCGTCGACATCGGTCCAAACGATGTCCTGGCGAATCTGCCGTATCACCCGAAGTGCGGCATGTGGTTCGATCACCATCTCCTCACCGACAGCAACGAGAAGCCGCCGGAGGATGTGAAAGGGCGTCATGCCCTGGCGCCGTCCGCCGCGCGGGTGGCGTACACGTACTACCTGGAAAAGGAGCCGGACGATCCGGCGCTGCTTCGCCTTTCGCGGCTGGTCGATGAGACCGACCGGCTCGACTCCGCGCAGCTCACCTCGGATGACGTCGAGAGCCCACGCGATTACATCCTCCTCGGTTACACGATCGACAGCCGCACCGGCCTCGGCGACTTCGAGGATTACTTCACACATCTCGCCGGCTGTCTCGGGACGATGCCGATTCAGGAAGTCCTCGCCCAACCCGAGGTCGCGGAGCGCGTCGAGCGAATCCGCAGGGAGCAGGAAGAATTCCGGACGCTTCTGAAACGCAGCAGTTTCCAGCTCAACAACGTGGTCATCACCGACTTGCGCGATATGGAGCGCGTGCCCGCCGGCAATCGGTTTCTCATCTACTCGCTCTTTCCCGAGACCAACGTCTCCCTCCGCGTGCACTGGGGTCCATCGCGCAACAGCGTCATCGCCGCGGTCGGTCACAGTATCTTCAATCGCACTTGCAAGACCTCGGTGGGGGAGTTGATGTCGCGCTACGGCGGCGGCGGTCACCGCGGCGCGGGCACGTGCGTGATTCCATTGGACGAAGCCGCCGACGCGATCGAAGAGATTCTGGTCGAGTTGCAGGCGAATGGGTGAGTCGTGAAGCCCAATCCGGTAGAGTTCCGCCTGGACGATTGAACTCGCCGCGCGGACGGTTCCGATGCGCTCGCGACGCCCAGCCGCCGAAGGCGGCGAGAGTATGTAGCCCCCGCCTTCAGGCGGGGGTCTTGCCGACGAGCCCCAAGATCCTGGTCGAGCCCGCAACGCGGGCGGAAGATCGAAGCCTACTTCCACAGGAAACGCTCATCGATCTCGACGCCATTGCGCCGCAGTAGTTCAAGAAATCCCTCCTTGAAATCAACTTTCCGATGGTGCGCTTCCTGCCGCTCGATGTAACGAACAACGGCCGGGACACTCGACCGGCTCACGCTGAACGCTCCGTACCCTCGCTGCCAATCGAATACGGGACCGAATGTCGCGTGCAACCATTTTGAAGAGCCGCCTTTGATCTCCTGAAGCGCGTCGGCGATCGAGAGCGATGCGGGTGTAACGACCAGCAGGTGGACGTGGTCGGCGATTCCTCCGGCCGCCAGCACAGTCGCGCGAAGCTCTCGCGCGATGCCCGACATGTACTCGAACAAACGTGGGCGAATCTCTCCCGTGATAGCGGACAGTCGGTCGTGAGTACTGAATACGAGATGCGTTAGGAGATTTGTATACGTATGGGCCATTGCGTTAGAGCAATGCCGAGCGGAGGTCCCGGCAACAGTCTACCTCGGAACCGGAGCTTGGCCGAGGATCTATCGCCGCCTTCGGCGGCTCTACTACGAATTAACGTCGCGTCCGCCTGACCCCCGCCTGAAGGCGGGGGCTACACACTTTTGCCGCCTTCGGCGGCCTTGCGTTTGCGGCCCACCAGCCGCTGGCCCTAAGAGGCTGCCGCATGACAGCACGCTCACTGCTCACTGCCCACTGCCCCTCACCACCGGTGATACGCAGGATGCCCTTCCTTCACCGC
>DASQGS010000275.1:0-22128 GCA_035632455.1 Thermoanaerobaculia bacterium
GGACGGCCACCGGAAGCAGAACGCACATCACGAAGACAATGAGGGCGCCGTAAAGTGTGCCGACGAGCGTGCCGAGGTTCTTGAGAACGCCGAGGCCGGAGTGACCGACGGTGTTGGCCATGGCCGCGCCGACGCCGATCGGGGCGAATTTCATGACGAATTCGGTAAAGCGAAACATGATGCTGGCCAGCGATTCGCACCATTCGACGACGGCTTTGGCTTTGTCGCCGATGCTGGTCACCGCGAGCGCGAACATCACCGAGAAGACGACGATCTGAAGGACGTCGCCCTCGGCCATGGCCTTGAGAATCGAGGCCGGAGCGAGGTGGGCAACGATCTCGCCGAAGGTCTGGGCTTTGGCGGGCGGGTCGGGCGCAGTCAGTCCTTTCGCGGTCGCGTCCGCGGCTGCCGCGGCTTTCTCGGCAGCGACTCTCGCGTCCGCCGCGCCTTTAGCCGTTCCCTGTCCCGCCTCCGCGCTCTTCGCCGCGACCGTAGCCTCGGCGGCGAGTTTCTTGGCGCGATCGGCGAGCACACCCTTGTCTTCGGCTCGATGGACGCCGGAGAGCGAGACCCCGACTCCCGGCTTCGTGATGTTCACGGCCGCAAGGCCGATGACGAGCGCGAAGGTTGTGACGATCTCGAAGTAGACGAGAGCCTTGATGCCGATGCGGCCGACCTGGCGGATGTCGCCGGTGCCAGCGATGCCGATGACTAGGGTGGAGAAAATGAGCGGGGCGATGATGGACTTGATGAGGTTGAGAAAGAGCAGCGAGAGCGGCCGCACGGCCAGTCCCCAGTCAGGCTTCAGATATCCGAGGGCGATGCCGAGGAAGAGACCGATAAAGATTTTGGTCGTCAGGGAGACTTTGGGAAGCGCCATGCGGGGAGTCACCTCGCGTCAGAGTCGCGGAAGTGTAGCAGGACAAACTTACCGCTCGTCGGGCGTTCGTACGGGCGAGCGATGGCCGTCTTTGTCAACAGCGCGGACGCCGAGGTATACGTTGTCGATCGGGTAATTCTTCAGCGTGTACGTGCTCACTTTCCCGATGGAGACTACCTTCTCCCACTCGTCGGACGTGGTCTCGCGGACGAGCACTTCGTAGCCCGCGAGGTCAGCGTCGGTGCCCATGTCCCAGGTCAGCGTCGTGTCGTCGGTGACGGCGCCGGCGACCTTGAGACTCTTCGGTGCGCCTGGGGCGATGGCCGCGGTGTAAAGCGTCACGGCGTTGACCGACGCGCTGAGACGAAGGTATTGCGGCGTGACGTACTTCGCGAGGTCGCCGTACTCGACGCCGTTCTCGGTGCGGACGTTCTGGTGTTGGCGCCGATAGTTTTCGCTGGCCTCAACGAAGCGGATGGCCGGATAGCCCTTCTCGAAGAACGGGATGTGGTCGCCGCCGCGGCCGAAGCGGTCGAGGCGGTAGACGAGCCTGGGCTTGACATTGGGCAGATAGGTACGCACTCCGTCGCGAACGAATCGCGCGTAGTGCCGCGAGGTCGAGTCGCCGACGCCTTTTTGATTCGCGGAGAAGATGCGCAAGGTCTGGTTGTCGACGGTCCCGCTTCCGCCTTCGACTCCGCCGACGATGTCATTCGTGGTCATCCCCTGGACATCCCACTTCTGCGCGGCGGCGTAGTCGGCCAGGCCGCGAGCGCCGAGAAGCCCTTGCTCCTCGCCTGAGACCACGACGAGCACGACCGTCGCATCCATAGGAACCTTCGAGAGAACGCGGGCCAGCTCCATGACCACGGCCGTGCCGGAGCCGTCGTCGTCGGCGCCCGGAGCGTCGCCGATGGCGTCATTGGCGTCCGAATTGCGCGAGTCGAGGTGCCCGCTTGCGATGTAGACGCGGTTGGGATCGGAGGCGCCGCGGATGACAGCCATGACGTTGACGATCTCGACCGGCTGGCCGCCGGTGCGGGCCGACTGCTGCATGGAGCTCTGGTACGAGACGGCCATGCGGCCTTCGCTGGCCGCGGCATAGCGCGACATCTCGTCGAAGACCCAGCGCCGCGCAGCGCCGATGCCGCGGGTGTCGGATCTCGTATCGGAGAGCGTATGGCGCGTGCCGAACGAGACGAGCTTCTCGACAGTGGCCTTCATGCGGGCGCCGTCGATCTGCGCGAGGACATCGAGCAGCGGCGAGGCTGCGGGTTGGGCGGAGGCGGAGGGGAGTATGAGAGCGATCAGGAGAGCCACGGTCGACAGGGAACGGAGCATGACGGAAATCCTCCTCGCTATGGAGTGCGGCGGCTCGGCCGCCGCTTTTCGCGCCAGCGGCACGGGGTCGCATCTTGCCACGAAAAGGGGCGGATCTCCGAAGAGATCATCGGATCGGAATGGGTGACGTAAACCGGGCATCCGAGTGCAATGCCCGATCGAAGGTAGCGATCGAGGTGCAGCCATTCGCGATCGAGCGTTCTGCAATCAGGTAGTCGGCGAAGTCCCCGCGCTGTGCGGAGTAGGCTCCGATAGCGCGGCTCACTTCATCCGCTCCTTCGTATCAACAGCGATCATCGACCGGCCGCACCGCGGCGAATCGCGAGCTCCATTGCTCGCAGCGAGACTGGGCGGCCACGTCGTTTCAGCACCCCGCGAAGAGAGCGTACGTCGACCGTTTCCGACTGGACGATGACCTCTCCACCTCGGCCGATCTGAAAGCTGATCCGGTCACCAGGCTCGACTCCCAAGTGGTCGCGGATCTCTTTGGGAACTGTAATCTGACCCTTCGACGTAACGGTTGCGTTTGGCATGTCCTTACGAAGTTCGCACTTCCTGGAGCTATTCCTTACCGGGCCCGACCGACCGCTATCGAGAACGGTCAGCTCAATGAAGGAAGGCTCAAGCGTAGGAGTTGTTTCAGGTTTCATTCCGCCAAGCACCACGGCCGAACTTAAAACGTTCGGCCCCTACTTCTTGCGCAGCGGCATCCTTGCGGGCGACTCGGTCAGGAGGCGCGGGGAGACGATGAGCGCCGTGCGTCGCGGTTTCGGGACCGGAAGGCGGGCGTAGACCTGGGTGGAGAGGATCGACGCGTGGCCCAGGATCTCCTGGACCTCGCGGATGTCGGTGCCGTTGGAGACGAGCATCGCGGCCATGGTGTGGCGCAGCGCGTGGGGCGTGATGTGGCGCTTGATCTCGGCGATGCGAACGTGCTTCTTGAAGATGTTCTCGATGGAATAGATGGTGAGGCGTGTCCCGGAACGACCGACGAAGAGCGCTCGCGTATCGAGGGCCCGGTCGGCGCGGAGGTCGAGGTAGGTCGTCAGCGCATCGGCGACGTGATCCGACGTAAGCGCCACAGCGCGGCCGCGCGTGGCCCGTCCGGTGATCTGAATCTGGCGCTTGACGACGTCGACGTGATCGACGTCCAGCGCCACGAGCTCTCCGATGCGGATGCCGGTCGAGAAGAGGAGCTCGAGGATAACGTTGTCGCGGATGGCGCAGAAGTAGCGGTTGCGGCCTCCCGGCGATTGATCGCGCATGGCGACCAGCTCGGCGATCTGCTCTTTCGGGGCGGCGAGCAGCGATCGAACTTCTTTCGACGAAAGGACCGTCGGAACGCGGCTCTCAACGGGACGCTTGATCTTCAGCGTGCGCGCCGGCGACTCGGCGATCATCCCTTTCTCGGCGAGAAAGCGGAAAAAGACTTTCAGCGCCGCGACCTTGCGGCGGATCGAGGTGTCGCGGTAGGGACCGGTGCCGAGCTTGTCGAGATAGAGCTCGAGATGCGAAGGCGTGATCTCGCTGATCCCGAGGTCGCTGATCACGGCCTGGAACTGCGCGAGGTCGGATTCGTACGCGCGCAGGGTGCGATCAGAGAGATTCTTCACCCTCTGCCCATACTGCAGAAACTCCGCGATCGCCTGCTTCGCGTTCATGATGATTTAGCTTTCCGGAATGTGTTGGGAAGGACCATCGCGAAGTGTAAGCGTGCAGTGCCTTTTGTCAAGAAATTATTTGATCGTAGGCTATGCTGTAAGAGCATGACACAATGACAATTATCTGGGAATCGCCGGAAATTGGCACAATTGCGAGTCCGTGCCTCACAATGCTGCGGACGGAGCTCGCATGAAGGGTCAGCGGCTGTTCGTCCGTCCGATCGAGGCGTCCGATCGCGATGCCGTCCGGCGGTTTCTCGCAGACTACGCCGCTGGACGGGAGGTACCCAGGGCTGGATTGCTCGGCAAACTGGTGGGGGATCTCGTGGCGGTGCTGGCCATGACGATCGAACAGGAAGCAATCCGCGTCGATGATCTCGTCGTCGCTCCGGAGCTGCGGCGCAAGAGAATCGGGCGGGTCATGATCGAGGAGCTGGCAGCGATCGCTGCGAAGATGGAGCGCGGCTCGCTCGTCGTGGAAGAGGGCACCGGGGCGCGAGAGTTTCTAGTGCGCACAGGATTCAAGGACGAGAAGGGCCGGATGGTGCGGCGGGTAGGCGGTAACGCGCGAGGATTCGGCGGATGATCCGAAGGATTCAGACGGTGAAGCCGGTGTGGCGCTGGGCTCGGGCGATTCTTCCGGCGGCGCTGACGCTCGCTTGCGGGCACTCCGCACCGGTCGCGAGGGTCTCTCCGTCGGCAACGCAGAAGTCCGTGACGCAAGCGGCGCAGCCGGCAACCGGCCCGCAATCACAAGCGCAGCCTCAGCTCCAACCACAAGCGCAGCCGCAACCGGCGGTCTCGACTCTCGACAGCGTACGGGCCATGCGGCAGACCAATCCAGCGCAATACGAGGCAGCGCTGGCGACATTCGCGCGGTCGGACGACGCAAGGACCCGCGGCCGCGCCAACGCGCTCCTCGGGCTGCTGTATCTCGATCAGAACAACTACGAATCGGCACGCCAGGCGTTCCAGCAGGCGGCAACGGATGACTCGGCGGTTGCGCCGTTCCTGAGGCTGAGGCAGATCGACGGCGCGTTGCTGGCCAATCGTCCCGCGGACGCAATCGCCGCGGCTGACCAGATCATCGCCGATTCCCCGGCGTCGTCTGCCGCGGGGGTGGCCCGGGTCCGGCTGCCGGCGCTGTATGCGATGAGCGGCGATCGGGCCGGGACCGATGCGGCGTATGCGCACATCGCGAGCCTTGCCATCGACGAGCAGAACGAAGGGGAGCTCGTCGCCCTGGCGGCGAGTCTGGCAAAGTCAGGCCGGTCGGATCTGGCAACGCTGATCTGGATGCGCATCCTCCAACTGTATCCGCAGGGACGGTTCACCGAGGACGTCTACGGCCGGCTGGCCTCTGCGCGACCGTCGCCGCTGGATCAACTGCCGTTTCCTGAGGCGCTGAGCTTGGCCACGCGCATCGGCAACGTCTATCGCTACGATCAGGCGCTCGATCTATTGCGCCGGATCGCTCAGCGGTTTCCTCGATCGAGCACGAACGCCGCCTATCGCAACGTGCGAATCCGAGCCCTCTTCCACTCGCGCCACTACGCCGAGCTTCTGGGCGGGACGTCGTTCGACAAGCTCAACGATCCGGCTCTGCTGCTCCTTCGATCCCGTGCCGCGTGGCGCTCGAATCGACCCGATGAGTTTCTCGCCGGTCTCCGCAAGATCGAGCGGCGTTTCCCGGCAAGCAAGGAAGCGGTCGAAGCAAAGATCTTGCGAGCCAAGTACTACCTGAACGACGAGCCGGACTTTTCGCTCGCGGTGCAGAATCTCACGAAGGCCATCGCCGCAGGCGGCTACGGCAACGAGGGTGAGAATCTCTGGAGCCTTGGCTGGACCTACCATCTCTGGGGCCGCGACAGCGATGCGATGCGAACGTTTGACGATTACCTTCGGCGCTTCCCGGACGGCGACTTTCGGACCAATGCCTACTTCTGGTCGGGAAAGCTGCTCCTGAGCGCGCACGATTCTGCGGCAGCCGAGGCCAAGCTCCGCGAGCTGATGCGCCAGTACCCTTACAGCTACTACAGCTATCGGGCTCGCGCGATCCTCGGCGACTCCACGCCGGCGCCGTCCGAGATCGCGAACGGCAACGTGTTTCCGGAGGTCGATCGCGAGATCGCTCAACTGAAAGACCTCCGCCTCGACGCCGTCGACGAGCTGCTCTGGCTCGGCCTCAAGAGCGACGCCACGCGCGAGATGAAGCTGATCGCCGCGCGGCGAGCCGAGAACGACGCCATCCAGTTCAAGCTCGCGGACGTCTTCGTTCAGGGAGGCGAGCCATTCAAGGCGAACGGAATTCTGCAGCGGCGCTTCCGCCAATTCGTCCGCCACGGCGGCGCGAACATCCCCGATCGCTTCTGGCAGATCCTCTTCCCGCTCAGCTACTGGAACGACATCGTGCCGGAAGCCGGGAAGCGCGCCCTCGATCCGTATCTGATCGCTTCGATCATCCGGCAGGAGAGCGGATTCGAGGCCGCCGAGGTCTCGAACGCCGGTGCGGTCGGACTCATGCAGATCATGCCGGAGGAGGCCGGGCGCATCGCCGCGCGCGCGGGCATCGCCGGTCCGGTGACCCGGGCCTCGCTGTTCGACCCGAAGACCAACATCGCCGTCGGCGCCGCGGAGTACTCGCAGAAGCTCGGCACGATGAAGGGCAATCACACGCTCGCCATCGCGGCCTACAATGCCGGCGAGGACGTGGTCGGACGCTGGGCGGAGAAAACGCCGGTCGACGACGTCGACTCGTTCGTGGAATCGATTCCGTACAGCGAGACCAGGCTGTACGTGAAGACCGTGATGCGAAATCGTTTCGAATACCGCCGAATCTACGAAACCACGCCATCCGTGCAACCCGTACGCATTGAAGCAACCCGATAGCGCCATGAGTTACGCTCTCCGTCACGCTCAACGGGCCTTGTTGGTCGTGGCCTTCCTCCTCCCACTGACCGCTCGCGCGGCCACACAACTCCTTCTGTCCCGCGATGCCCGCGCCGACGACGACCGGACCCTCTACAGCGGAATCGTCGAGCTCGTGGTAAACCCGGGATTCGACAACGCCCGCGTGACCATCTCCGTCGACGGCCAGAAGGTGGTCGAGGGTCTCCTGGCGCCCCACATGATCACGGTCGACTTCGGGCCGGCCGCCGTCGAGCACAAGATCTCGGTCATCGCATTCACGCCGGACCGCAAAAAAGTGGAGTGGCACGAAACGATCAATCGCGGCCACCAGCGTCTTCGCGTGCGAGTCCGCCCCGTGGACCTCCCTCACCGGAAGTTCGAAGCGGTGGTGACTGCACCGAAGGACGACCCGGTCTCCGTCGTCGAGTGCTGGCAGGGCGGAAAGAGAATCTTGTCGCTGACCGGCCCGCCCTACCACTTCACGATTCCGGAAGAGATTCCACACAACGGCTTCGTGCAAGTGACGGTCAGGACTCAGTCCGGCGAGGAGGCGGCGGATTTCTGGTCGGGCTCAGCCCTCGTGCACAGCGAGTCGGTGGAGGTCCGCACGGTTCCATTGTTCGTGTCCGTGGTGGACGGCAGCGGGAAGACTCGCGATGACGTCGACCGCTCACTCTTCCGAGTCATCGACAACGATTCCGAAGGGAAGATCCTCGAGTTCGGCAAGGCCTTCGATCAGCCGATCTCGATCGCGTTGTTGCTCGACGCCTCGGCGAGCATGACCTACGAGATGCGCAACGCCACGAGGGCGGCCCTCGACTTCGTGAAGCACACGCTCCGTCCGGGTGACCGTTGCGCGGTCTTTTCGATTCACGAGGTCCCGCGCCGGGAGCTCCAACTGACCAGCGACCGCGAGCTTGTCGCGAATGTCATCGGCCGCCTCGCGGCCTCGGGACAAACAGCGATCTGGGACGCCATCGCCGGCGGGATTCGGGAATTGAAAGAGGAGAAGAACCGCCGGGCCATCGTCGTCCTCACAGACGGCGGAGACAACTCCTCGCTCTCATCGTACGACGACGCCTTGAGGGAAGCGCGTACCGCCGGGATCCCGATCTATGTCATCGCCTACGGAGAATCGAGCGACGACGACACCCAGGAAGTCGAGCGCATGAACTACATCGCCACAGAGACCGGCGGCTTCGTCGCCCGGGCCTCGCAGGAGAGCCTGACCTCGCGATTCACGGCGATCGAGAAAGACCTGCGGGCCCAGTACGCGATCCGCTACCAAGTGACCGGATTCACGACGCCGAACGAGTGGCGGCGCGTCCGAGTCGTCCTTTCATCCCCGACGCTCACGGCGCGCACGATCCGCGGGTATTTCGCGCCGTGATGAGTCGCTTCCTTGTCGTCGCCCTCGGAGGCGCGCTCGGTGCAGTGTCGCGATACGGTGTCGCGCTCATGGTCGGGATGTTCTGGAAACGCGACTTCCCACTGGCGACACTCCTGATCAACGTCAGCGGGTCGTTCGTTCTGGGTTTTTTCGCGACCTTCGCCGCGGAGCGGACGTCGCTCGATCCGCTGTGGCGCCTTCTCGTCGCGACCGGATTCGTCGGCGCATACACGACTTTCTCCACATTCGAGTACGAGACCCAGCGGCTCACCGAGTCGGGTGCAGTGTGGTGGGGCGCGCTCAACGTCATCACGTCCGTGGCCGCGGGATACGCGGCGGTTCAACTCGGAATTGTTCTCGCGAAGCGCTAGGGCGGCACCGCCGCCTCCGCTTGTTGTCATAGGCTCAGGCACCACAATCGCGCGTGGCTGTTTCCGCCACGCAGAATCGCAGTGACGCAAGGAGGCGAGGTCAATGCTCGAACGAGGTCCCGCGAAACGGCTCATCGTCACCGTGAATGAGGCGGCGCGGTGGCATGGGCGAAGCCTCTACAACGCGCTTCTGGAATTGTTTCAGCACAAGGGGCTGGCCGGCGCCACGGTCTCGCGCGGCATCGCAGGATTCACCGGCCGGCGCGCGATCCACACGATCAACATCGTCGATCTCTCCACTGACCTGCCGGTTCGCATCGAGATCGTCGACACAGCCGAGGCCATCGAGCGCGTCCTGCCTGACGTGTACGACATGGTCGACAAGGGGCTGGTCGAGGTGCAGGACACCACGGTGATCAAGTTCGCGAGCGGCGAGAAGCCGGCCGCGTCTCCAACCAGCCTGGGGTCGAAAAAGGGAGAGCTCATGCGACTGATCGGCAAAGCGAAGATGCTGCGGGTTCACATTGGCGAGAACGACAAGTGGGAAGGCGAGCCGCTCTACGAAGCGATCGTCAAGCGTGCTGCGCAGCTCGACATCGCCGGGGCCACGGTCTACCGCGGAATCCTCGGATATGGCGCGCAACGCCGTATCCATCGCCATAAAACGATGTCGTTCTCCAGCGACGACCCGATCATGATCGCCATGGTCGACGACGAGGAGAAGATCAACAGGATGACCGCCGCGCTCGACACGATGGTCTCCGGCGGATGCATGATCGCGATCTCCGACGTCACCGTGGTCAGATACGTCGAGCACGGCGATGAGAAGTCCGGCGCTGCGCCCGAGGCTGCCAAACCGTGAACAGGACGCTGGCGGACCGATGACCGGCGCCGTCGCCCGATCACACTCGTCCGATCACAAGAGCAGCCAACGCCCGCGCATACGGCATTCCCTCACACTCCCTCCTTATTGTTCCTCCGCCGCTCAACCTGGTTCAGAATGCACGCGCGGAAAGGAGGTCCCGGCCCATGGCGGACAAACCGTCGGCTCAGGTTCACAACCGGTGGGGCGGGGCAACGGCATTCTTCGAAGAATTCCGCCGCGGATGGTTCGACATCGTCCTCCTGGCCGGCCTGATCGGCGTCGTCTTCGGCTTGGTCTCCCTCGCCGGAGAGTGGCGCGGGCTCCGGCGCGTCGTGGACATCGATCTCTCGCCGAAAGCCCTTCCGCTGTACGTGTTCTACTCCCTATGCCGCGGCCTGCTCGCGTATGCGCTGTCGCTGATCTTCACGCTCGTCTATGGCTACTGGGCGGCGAAGGACGCCGTCGCCGAGCGCGTTCTTCTGCCGCTGCTCGACATTCTGCAGAGCATTCCGGTTCTCGGTTTCATGCCCGGTCTCGTTCTTGGGCTGGTGTCGCTGTTTCCCCACAGCAACATCGGTCTGGAACTGGCCTCGGTGATCATGATCTTCAGCGGCCAGGCCTGGAACATGACCTTCAGCTTCTATCACTCCCTTCGCTCCGTGCCGAAGGATCAGATCGAAGCCGGAACCATCTACCGATTTGACTGGTGGCAAAAACTGAAATGGCTGGAGCTGCCGTTCTCCACAATCGGCCTGGTCTGGAACAGCATGATGTCCATGGCCGGCGGCTGGTTCTTCCTCATGATCACGGAATCATTCGTCCTCGGTGAAAAAGACTTCCGCCTTCCCGGCATCGGTTCCTACATGAGCGTCGCCGTGGCCAAGGGCGACATTCGAGCGATGCTGTGGGCGATCTTCGCCATGATCATGATGATCGTGATCCTCGACCAACTCCTGTGGCGACCGGTCGTGGTCTGGTCGCAGAAGTTCCGCGTCGAAGAAGGATCCAGCGAGCAGGTCGCGTCGTCGTGGTTCTACGACTGGATCCGCCGGTCGATCATCGTGGAGTGGCTGGAGAAGCTCACGTCATTCGTGCGCCGATGGATCGCGAGCTTCAGCCGCCCGAAAACCCCCGGCGACGACGAGGCAAGGTCAAAGCGCGCGAACGGCTCGTTGTCGATCGTATTGTTTGCGCTGTTGGTAGGGATGCTCCTGTTCGGAGCGTGGCGGCTCTTCGCGCTGCTTCGCCAGCTTCCGTTACGCGACTACCTGCCGATCATCATCGCTTGCGGATGGACGCTCGGCCGCGTTCTGATATCGACAGCCATCGGTACTCTCTGGGCGTTGCCGGCCGGTCTGGCCATCGGTCTCTCGACGCGTCTGTCGCGGATCTTCCAGCCGATCGTTCAGGTTGCGGCATCGTTTCCCGCGCCGATGCTCTTTCCCCTCGTGATCGCGTTGCTGACCACGGCAGGAGTCGGCCTCGGCTGGGGTAGCATCGTCCTCATGCTGCTCGGAACGCAGTGGTACATCCTGTTCAACGTCATCGCCGGAGCGATTGCGGTTCCGGCGGATCTCCGCGAGGCGGCGCGCAGTTATCGCCTCGGAATGCGCCTGCGCTTTCTCGCGCTTCATCTCCCGGCGGTCTTTCCGTATCTCGTGACCGGCTGGGTGACCGCGGCCGGCGGCGCATGGAACGCGAGCGTCGTCGCCGAGTACGTCACGTTCAAGGACCAAGTGCTCACGGCGAACGGCCTCGGTGCGCAGATCAGCATCGCCGCAGAGCGCGCCGATTTTCCGCACCTTGCTGCGAGCGTCATGGTCATGGCCGTGACCGTGGTGGTGTTCAACCGGATGATCTGGCGGCGCATGTACCAGATCGCCGAGGAGCGATTCTCGCTCAGCAAGTAAGAGAGGGTGCGCGATGACAGCGACGACAGCGATGGTCACTGAAACCGGTCAGGCAGTCACCAGGTTGTGCGAGACCCGCGGCGTGTCGCAGGACTTCGTCATGCCCAACGGCTCGAAGCTGCGCGCACTCGAAGACATCAACGTCTTCATCAAACCGTCCGAGGTCGTCGCGCTCCTCGGTCCCTCGGGATGCGGAAAATCGACCATCCTCCGAATCCTCGCCGGGTTGATCCGGCCGACACACGGCTCCGTTTTCTACCGCGGACAGGAAGTCTTCGGCCTGACGCCGGGCGTTAGCATCGTCTTTCAAAGCTTCGCGCTCTATCCGTGGATGACCGTCGTGGAGAACGTCGAGATCGTGCTGCACGCCGCCGGCCTTCCGGCGGATGAGCGCAAGTCTCGCGCCGAACGATCGATCAGAACGGTCGGTCTCGCCGGATTCGAGGAGGCCTATCCCCGCGAGCTCTCCGGCGGGATGAAGCAGCGCCTCGGAATCGCGAGGGCGCTCTCGATCAATCCCGAGATGCTGTTCATGGACGAGCCTTTCAGCCACGTCGACGCCCTGACCGCGGAAGGCCTGCGCGCGGAAGTCATCGATCTCTGGACGCCGGAGGGACAGAACCCCTCATCGATCCTCATGGTCAGCCACGACATCGAAGAAGTGGTCTACATGGCGGACAGAATCATCGTGCTGCGAAGCCATCCGGGAAGCGTCCGCACGATCGTCGAGAATCCGATCAAGCGGCCGCGGGACTTCCGCTCGCCCGAGTCGCAGGAGATCGTCGATCATCTCCGCGAGATCATCACCGGCGCCGAAATGCCCGACGCTCCCGTCGCAGCCGGCCCGGCACGCGCGTCGCGAATCGAGCCTCTTCCGCACGCCGATACCGCCGAGATCGTCGGCCTGATGGAGATCCTCGATGCGCACGGCGGCGTCGGCGACATCTTCGACATCGCCGCGGCGACCGACCGCGAGTTCGGTCACGTCATCGCCATCACCAAAGCCGCGGAGATGCTGAATTTCGTCGACACGCCGAAGCAGGCCATTGTGCTCACGGCCCTTGGACGGCAGTTCACCAAAGGCGATCCCGGCGAGCGGCAGGCGATCTGGCGCGAGCAACTCCTCAAACTTCGCCTCTTCCAGGATGTCTTCGCCCTGCTCGCTCAGCGCCCGGACCACGCCATCACCGCGGACATCGTGCGGGAGATGATCATCATGGCCCTTCCGAGCGAGCACCACGAAGCGATGTTCGACACCATGGTCCGCTGGGCGCGTTTCGGAAACCTGTTCGCCTATGAGGACGACGCCGACTGGCTCTCGCTTCAGTGAACCGCGACGTCGCGAGAGCGGATGACCTCGATCACCTCATCCGCCCCTTTCGCCGAAGCGAGGGCATCGATAGCGCTGCGATCGCGCGACAGACGCGCCAGCGACGCCAGCAGCGCCAGATGCTCGCTGCGTTTGCTGTCCGGCGATAGGAACGAGATCATGACCCGCGGACTCGCCGCGCCTTCGATGATTCCATCCGGGTTGATGGCCACCGCCGCCAGAAACGACTGAATCGTGGCATCGCGGGCGTGTGGAATGGCGATCGGTCCGCAAAGCGTCGGAGCCTCGCGCTCCCGCTCGATCACAGCGTTGACCAGCCGCATGATCTCCGCCTGCGGAAACTTCCGCCGCCCCAGCGTCTTCTCCAGCAACTGCGCCGCCGCCGCGCTCACATCCGGCGCACGCACCCCGAGGACCACATCGCTGGCCTGAACAAGATCGCCGAAGTTCATGGAGGGATTGTCGCATGGGGAGGAGGATGGGGTGAAGGCGGTTTGCGCTACGCCATCCATGGATCAATCAGCGCGGGACCAAGCCCTTCAAAGTGGCGCACGTTGCGCGTCGCGATCGCGGCCCTGCGCGCCACGGCGATCCCGGCGATCTGCACATCGCGGATCTCGATACTCCGACCCAACTGGCGTCGCTCGGCAGCGATTCGCCCCGCCGACTGCGCGGCGGCCTCGTCGAACGAGACTACTCGCCCCTCGAAGTCCTCCTCGAGCATCTTGTTGAAGGCTTCCTCCAACGATCGCCGGCGCCGCCCAAACGCGAGAAGCTCCAGTCCAAAGCGAACTTCAAAGACGGTGATCGACGTTGTCCAGATCGATTCCGGCGGTTGCGTGTCGAGCCACGCCACGACGACCGTATCCGCCTCGCGTTGCATAAGAGCGGAGATCACGTTCGTATCAAGGAGAATCACGGCTCAAACACCGCCGGACGGACAGGCTGACCGCGCAGCTCTGGGATCTCTTTGTCGAGACCAACACGACGGAAACGAGCGGAGATGCGTGATCCGAGCGGAGCGCGCGTGGCTCCTTCGCTCCTGACCGCATTCCGAAGGATCTCCCGAACCTCCTCCTCAGTGCTGCGGCCATGCCGGCGAGCGCGGCGTTGGAGCTTGTCTTTGACGGCGTCGTCGAGCTGGCGAACGAGGAGTTGGGCCATAGGGCGATGATATCACGATAGCGAACTGGTCTAGGAGAACAGGAGCTCGCAGCCGGTAGCCTCGGCGGCACGGTCAGTCCCTCAACGAAGATGAAGTGTCTTGTTGGTCGGGCAGGCGGGATTTGAACCCGCGACCACCTGAACCCCATTCAGGTACGCTACCAGGCTGCGCTACTGCCCGACTCTGGAATCCGTCTTGGGTACGGATGGGGATCGAGATCGTATCACGGAAGCCTTGATCGACAAGCGATTGAGGCGCTGCCCAGGCGGCCCAGCGCTGCTGGGCCCTACTCCTCCAGCACCGCCGTCTTCGCGATCCGGTCTCCGGTCCTGGGACCGCCGCGGGCGACGAGGGCTACCTCGATGAGGTTCCAGAGCGGGATGAGGAGGGGGAGGTTGCGGAGGCAGGAGCGGCCGTAGGTGCAGCGCTCGCCGCCGGGAGTGACGAGGCGGAGGCCGAGGAGGTGCTTGCCGAAGGAGCGGCCGCCGAGGCCGTCGCGGAGGAGCATGCCGGCCATGAGGACGGCGATGGCGATCAGCCAGACGATCTGGATGGCTTTGATCGTCCCGCCGATCCAGGCCATGGCGTAGCTGGTGATCGTGGCGGGGATAATCAGGACGATGGCGATCGAGAGGGCGTCGACGAGGAACGCCGCGATGCGCAAGAGCGTCGTCTGGGGGGCATCGGTCATCGGTCTGAGCGGTCTTGCCGGTCTGGGCCGCCGCCCGGGCAGGTGGCTTCGGGCGGAGCGGTCTGGGAGAATACCGCACCTGGAGAAACTCTTTCACGTTTTCGTCGTAAACGCCTTGCAGGTAACGCCCGTGAAGACATCAACCAAGCAGATCTCTCTCCTCCTGGCGGCCGCGGCCCTGCTCTCGTCGTGCGCGGTCGGCGAGCGTCACGAGACGACCATCGAGCGCAAGTGGCCGGCCTCGGCGATCCACAACGTGAAGATCGGCGACGGCGACGGCAACGTCACCGTCACCGCGGGCGACGTAAACGAGATCTCGCTCGTGGCCCAGGTCAGCACCCGCGGCATCAAGCCGAAGCCGGCCGAGGAGAATCAGGGGTACTTCCGAACAACGCTCTCCGGCGACACGCTGACGATCGGGCGCCGGGGATCGCACGGCTTCCGGGTCCATTTCGGTTTCTTCAACGCCGACGACGTCACGATTGACTACACCCTCCACGTGCCCGCGAGCGTCGCGCTCAGCGTCACCACGGTGAACGGCCGGATTCACGCGAGCGGCATCGACGGAGAGACTCGCGCGGTGACAGTCAACGGGATGGTGGACCTCGAGACCACGGGACTGAACGAGGTCGTGGCCACGGCGGTGAACGGCGAGGTCCGAGCCAAGTTCCTTCGCGACTTCCGCGGTGCGCATCTGAAGACCGTGAATGGCCGCATCGAGGCATCCCTCCCGTCGACGGCGTCGTTCGTCTGCGATCTCTCGCAGGTCAACGGCGATTTCGACTCGTCGTTCCCGCTGATCAGCCGGTCGAGCCCAGGCAACCGTCACATCTCCGGCGAGGTCAACGGTGGCCGCAACGAGCTTCGCATCTCAACGGTCAACGGCAGCATCCGCGTGGAGAACGGCGGCCCGGTGGTGCCGGCTGCGCCAGCGGCTCCAAGCGCGCCTCCGACTATGTCGAATCCGCCGGCCGCGCCAGCGCCGCCGACTCCGCCTGCGGCGCCCGCGACGCCTGCTCCTTCACCGGACAAGACGCTGTAGGTCCTGAGCGAGCGACCGGCGCTCTTCGCCGACGAAGAGGGAATCACGCATCTTGCGAAGGACTCTCTGCGTCTCTGCGGTGAATGCTTCTTTCTTGGGGACTGGCGGCGGAGAAACATTCAACGCAGAGACGCAGAGGACGCAGAGGAATTCTCGTGAGGTCAGCGGCGGCGTTCAGACCGGCGAGTGTCATTAGAAGAAGCCGCGTAGACGGCAAAGAATCTCCCTGGCAGAATCGTGGCTCTCGCATGGGGATCCTTCGCTGCGCTACGCCCCCAGCCGGGGGCTTCGCCGGCTCAGGATGACACACGCGGCCCGCCGGTATACTCCACCTATGAGCACCCGCTTGCGATGGCTGGCGGCGTCTGCGCTGGTCATCTTGTTCGGTGCGGCCGCGACCGGTCCGATCCGGAGCTACGACTCGTTCTGGCATCTCGCGGCCGGGCGGTGGATCGTGGAGCACCAGGCGCTGCCGATTCACGATCCGTTCGCAGTGGCGAGCGATCCGGCGCCGTGGATCAACGGTGAGTGGCTTTTTGAGATCGGGCTCTACGGCTTCCACTCGCTAGCGGGTGATACGGGTCTGTCGCTGGCTCGCGCAGCCGGGATCGCGCTGTTGTTCGCGCTGACGTTTCTTGTTGCGTCACGATGGGCGGATGGATGGGTGGCACTGGCATTGACGGCACTCGCGTTCGCCGGCGGCGCGCAGAGGCTCGATGTCCGACCGGCTTCCGGCGCTGCCCTGCTTCTCGTGTTCGCGTTAGCATTGCTGACCCACACGCTGCACGATCTCGGCGAGGGCTCGCCACGGCGCCATGCCGTTCTCGCTGTGGCGTACGCCGCGCTGACCGCGATCTGGATCAACGTCCACCCGTCGGCACTGATCGCGCCGGTGATTGCGGCGATCGCGGTCGCTGCGCGAATCTTGACGATGCCACGCCCGGCAAATGGGGCCGCGCTTCGCCAAGGCGTGCCGGTCGTGCTGCTGAGCGCAATCGCGCTGCTCGCGAATCCATACGGCCTCACCGGCATCGTCTCGCCGATCGAGCTGACGGCATTCATTCGAAGCGGGGCATTCGTGAACGCCGAGTGGCTTCCAAGCCCGCCGCTGGTCTTCCCGCTTCTTTATTTGACGATCGCCATCGCCGGAGGACTGAGCATCGTCGCGTTGCGCCGGGAACGGCACGAGCTCTGGCGCGTTGTGCTGCTATTTTTCTTCGCGATTCTCGCGATGCGGTTTGTGCGCAATCAGGGACTCTGGTTCGCGGCCTTTCCGATTCTCGCGGCTCCGCTCGCTCCACGTGCTGAAGGATGGAGACGCACCGCGGCCGGGGCGCTGGCGGTTCTTCTCGTCGTTTGGACGTTCATCGCAAGCGATCACACCCTCGGCATCGACCGCACGCTGTTTCCCGTCGACGCTGTGGCGCGATTGAAGGCCTCGGCGCTTCGCGGGAACGTCTACAACCCCGATCAATTCGGCGGCTTTCTGATCTGGTCGTTCTATCCCGACCGGCGCGTCGTGACCGACGGGCGCAACGAGCTCTACCATCAATACATCGCTGAGTATGCGAAGGCGCGCCTTGACAGCCGGGCCTGGAGCGCGCTGTTGCGCAAGTATCGCGTCGATCTCGCGGTGGACGAGTATCACCGCGAAAAGATCGACGTCGTTGATGCGACGACGGGCGCGCGACGCTCGCTGCCGGCATCGCTCATCTATTTTCCACGGCGCCAGTGGGCTCTTATCGCTTGGGACCGCGCGGGCATGGTGTTCGCTCGACGCGCGGCATTTCCGCAGGAGCAGATCGAGAGGATCGAGATCAAGGATATGGTTCCGGACGCGCTCATCCCGTCATTCTGAGCAGCGCATCGAGAAAGGCATTCACCACAGAGGCACTGAGGACACAGAGATGACGGATACAAACTCTCTCCGTGCCCTCTGTGTCTCTGTGGTGAAATGCCTTTCCTGCCGCCTTGCGATGCTTCGCAGTTTCAGGATGACACGGCCGGCCTAGTTGACGATCTCGCCGAAGCAGGGATTCAGCGGTTGTTCTTGCGGCCAGCGCCGGTGGAGGATGCACTCGAAGTGCGGGCGGATGATGCGCTCGAAGCGCTCGCCGAACTCGGGATCGAGCTCGAGGACGGCCTTGCGTGCGCACTCGACGAGGCATCGCGCTTCGCGGTGAGAGACGGTGGCATCGCTGCTGATGAGGTTCAGCGTCAGCTCGACGATCATCCGAATGCGGCGGAGCCGCCGGCGCTCGAAGAACGCAGACCGAACCTCCACGGATGGCTCCATCTCAAATTTCGGCATCGTTTTCACAGCGGGAAACGCCGGTCCCCGGCATGGCATTCCGCGTTCCGGCAAGAACTCGTCCGAGTCACGCGTGCTCCCGATCGCCCTCATTCCAGATCTCCTCGGCGAGCTCCGGATCGATGCGCGATTCGTAGTATTTGATGGCTGCACGAGCGACGACGCGCACCGAAACGTAGTTGAGCGCGCCGCCGGAGACGGCGCCGACGATCGGGATCATGGTCGAGATTCGGTTGCGAAAGAAGCGCATTCCGATCTTCTCCGCGACCACGCCGCTTTCGACGGTCGCCATTTCCAGCGCCGAGGCGAGGCCTTGCTTCCCGAGGCCGATTCCCGAGGAGTACGCAATACAGGAGAGCACCTCGGTGAAGCGCTCGCGATCCGATGGCTCGTGGCCGTAGATCGCGGCGATCCCCAGGATCAGCCGGAACTGTTGAAACGTCAGGTAGGCGAGATCAGCGCCGAGCGTGCCGATCGCCAGGAGCCCGGACGGGAGGCCCGTCACCACGCCCGCGGCGGCGCAGCGAATCGCGGTCCGCCGCGCCAGGAGCATCGCGTGCTCGACAGGCCGGAACTCCGGCGCGCTCTCACGCAGATCGGCGACGTTCTGCTTGATCTTCTCGGTGTCGATCTCTTCGAAGAGCGAGCGGAAGACTTCCTCGAGGACATGATCCGCCCGCTTCTTCAGCCTCGCGACTCTTCCCATCGTCACGCCGCTCATTCTACGGAACGCGTTGCCTGCGGTTGCAACCGGCAGTGCGAATTCCTCGTGAAGCATTTCCTCGCTCCGCGCGATCGGGAGGAGGCCCGGCACGGCATCGATGTCTGCAACGTCGCGAATGGTGTCCATCGCCTTTAACCGTCGATCACATCTTGATCACAAATTCCATCAACCTCACTTGTTCTCCGAGGACTTGTTCGCCGATGCCTTGCTCTCCGAGGACTTTGAATCCGATGAGCTCGGTGTGCTTGCGGCCGGCGCGGAGGTGGAGCCGGATCCAGTTTTGCCGGAATCGGATGTCGAGCTCGAGCTCGATTCGGTCGAGGATGCGGGAGGCTTCGAGCTACTGCTGGCGTAGTCCGTCTTGTAGAAACCCGAGCCCTTGAACTGGATCGCCGGCGCAGACGCTAGCTTTTTCATGTCGCCGCCGCATTTCGGGCAGTGCGAATACGGCGGGTCGGAGAAGCTCTGCAGAATTTCTATGCGCCCTCGGCAGGACCGGCATTCGTATTCATACAACGGCATGAAGCAACTCCCTCCGCGGCGATGTCAACGCGGCTGCGGCGCAGGCGATTCCTGGGACCTGCGAGGGAAGAGCCGATGCTCGCGCCAGCGGCAAGGATCCGGGAACAAACGAAGAAGGACCGGCGCGAGGGTGATGATTTTCGTCGTTGGTCAACGAAAGCGGCAGCGAGCTGCCGCAGTCCATAGTGCTCACCGATCGGCGGCGACTAACGGCACGAGCTTCGCCTGCGAGCTCTGCTCGGCGGCGAAGAGCCGGCCTTCGCGAAAGTGGATCGCGGCGACGGAGCCATCGCTCTTGCGGTAGTACCAGGCCTCGACCGGGGCTTCCCGCCTATCGGTCTTGACGATCCATCCCGGCATCGGCTTGCCGAGAATTTTCGCGACATCGTCTTGGGACATTCCCTTCGCCAGCAGGAGAAGTTTCCCCTGGGAGACGGCGAGATGCTCAACAGCAGCGCGCACACCTTCCAGCGCTGCGGCGTTCGATGGATCATGGGCCAGGATGTGCCGGTAGAAGCGGAGCGCGTCGCGATGGCGGCCGAGGGCGGCGAGCCTGCCGGCGAAATCGATCTCGAGATGTTGAAACACCTCGCGCGCGCGGCTGTGCCTCGGATGCTTCTGCACATAGGCCGAGAGTGCATCGGCGTAGGCCTGCTTCTCTGTTGCCGTCGCTGCCGCGGAGTCAGCGATCTTCTTCCTCTGAAGCACCTGCTGCCATTCCACGGAGTTACCATCTCCTGGCGTCAAATCGGCGCCACAGGCGACGAGGAGTGTGAGGGAGTAGAGGACGAGGATCGGAATTCGTATCCGGCGCATTCTCAATACAAGGTAGCATAGGAACAAACGCCCTGTCCGATTACGGCGACACACGCGCAGCGGCGCCGCAGATGACTTCAGCAACATCGTCACGCCCGGTCGCATCGACGCTGCGAGTACTCTTAGCCTTCCTTGACAGGGCAACAAAGCGAGTTCGATAATCGCGCTGCCTTACAGGCGCCGTCCGGCGCGAGCAACCTACAGTAGGCGGAGGATTTATGGCCGTGAGGGGCGAGGAAGTCGCGGGCTCGATTGATGCACACGTCCGCGAAGCGATCGAGAGGATGGTCGGCGAGATCCGCTCCTCGGTCGAAGACGTTCGCGTTGCCGTCGATCAGCAGCTCAAGGCCGCCCTCCAAAGCGTCCAAGCGGACGTGAACTCGATTACTTTCCTCCCGAAGATCAAGAAGGTCGTCGGCGACTTCGAAGACGAGTTGACTGCCGAGCTCACTCCCGCATCCACTCCCGCGGCTGCAACGGCTACAAGCGCCGCCTCGGTCAAGTCCGCGATTCAAGCCATCGAGCGCGGAAAGACACAGGTCGACATTCTCAACGCCCTCCTCGAACAGTGCCTCGGCTTCGGCTCGCGCGCCGCGCTCTTGATCCTTCGCGGCGATACCTTCAACGGATGGAAGGGCGCCGGCTTCACCGCTCACGGCGGCAGCGACGAGGCGGTCAAGCGTTTCAGCGCCGCGCCCGGCACCGTGCCGGAGCTCGATCAACTCATCCGCGAGAATGCGGTCGTCAACTGGGATGGTGTGAGCCTGGCCGAGCGCCTCGGCGCCACCGCCTCCGAGACAGCGATCCTGGTCCCGATGGTCATCAAGGACAAGGTCGCCGCCGCGGTGTTCGTTGACGCCACCGCCGACGACATCTGGCGATTCGATCCCGCGTCGATCGAGTTGCTCGTCTTCACCACCGGCCTTCTGGTCGATACGGTCGGGGCCCGAAAGATGGTTCCCTCGCCGAGCCTGAGTGGCGGAGAATCGACAGCGCAGGCCGCGACAGAAGTGACTCACGTGCCGGCGCCCGCACCTGCACCACGGCCGCCAGCACCCGCACCACCGCCACCGCCGGCGACACCAGCACCGCCGGCGATCGTGCCGCCGACCACGCGCGTGAGTCCTCCGGCACCGCCACCCTCCCACCCGGCAGCGCCTCCTGCGGCCGCCCCTCCGCCGCCGAGCATCGAGTCGACGGTCGCGATTCCGGCGCAGCAGATGCGGGAGTTGATCACGGGAGCGCGCCCGACGTTCAACATCCCGACGGAGGAGGACTTCGGCGGTTCCGCTCCCGCGCCGTCACGCCCCGCGCCGCCGATTCATGCGGCGCCTTCGATCGAGCCGCCGGCGCGCCCAGCCTCGCCCCTTGCTCCGCCCGCAGCACCCGGTGCCGGAGACGAACGGCCATCGACGCAGTACATTCCGCCGGCCGGCGTCGGTCGCAGTGGCGCTCTCGGCATGGCTCCCACCGAGGAGGCGAAGAAGCACGATGAGGCCCGCAGGTTCGCCCGCCTGCTGGTGTCCGAGATCAAGCTCTACAACGAGGCGAAGGTCGATCAGGGCCGGAAGAACAGGGACCTCTACGAACGGCTGAAGGAAGACATCGACCGCAGCCGGCAGATGTACGACGAGCGCATCCAGGAAGACGTGCGCAAAGTCTCGAACTACTTCTACGAGGAGTTGGTCCGCATTCTCGCCGACGGCGACGCCGACGCCCTCGGGTTGTGAGGGAGCGGACAGCAGAAAGCTCAGGAGTGGTGGAGTGGTCAGTGGTCAGCAGATTCCGGCTTCGACTGCGGCGCTGGCCAGAATCATTCCTGCTAGTGCCTTCCACTCTGCCACAAAAAGCAGAAGCGAGAACCCTCGGTCAGAGATGGGTTACACGCCCGAATCTCCTGACCACCGACCACTGACCACTGATCACTGATGAAACGTCGCTCGCGCCGCCGCAGTGTCCGCGTTCTTCTACTTCTCGCGGTGGCGTTGGCCGTGGCGGTGATCTTCCTGCCGCTACGACGCGAACAGCCGGAGCTCCAGCCGGTAGCGGCGCACAAACCCGAGGCTCCGCCGGATCTCGAGAAACTCCGCGAACGATTCACGGCGGGCGTCGACGCGCTGCAGCGAGGCGACGGCGTCGCGGCGGTCCGCATCCTCTCCTCGGTCGACTTCGGCAGCCGGGCGGTTGAGCAGTACCGGC
>DASQGS010000276.1:0-18547 GCA_035632455.1 Thermoanaerobaculia bacterium
CAGGAGGATCAGCTCCTCATCCTCCGCCACGCGGCCCTCCCATCGATAGACCGACTGCAGCGGTCCGGCGATGTTGACGCATGCCGCGAGCCGGCGATCGACGAGATCGTGCGCCAGCGCGCGGGCGTTGAAATCGGCGGCCACGGTGGTGAGGACGAGCAGCGGTTGCATGAGTGCGGTAAGCATAGGAGCGCGGCTATCCCTGCCGCAACCGGGCCGGGAGGAAGGACCGGTGCGAGGATCGCGGCTCTCGCCAAGGAGATCCTTCGGCGCACTCCACCCCTCCGTGGTTTCGCCGCCTCAGGGTGACACGATCGTCCGGTGTCGCTGGAAGGCACGATAGAATCCTTGCGCTTGCTGAAAAAGATCGTTCTCGCGGTGGCGGTGCTCGTCGTGCTCTGGGTGGGCTTCGAATGGATCACCTTCCCCGACGTCGCGAAGCTCGCGACCGAGGCGCCGAAGACCACTGCGTTCATGGAGAGGCGGCGCGTCGAATTGCGCGCCGCCGGGAAGGACGATGCCCTGCAGTATCGCTGGGTGCCTTACGGCGCGATCTCGCCGAACTTACGGCGCGCCGTGCTGGTGGCCGAGGACGACACGTTCTACCAGCATCACGGAATCGACGTGAAAGGCATCGAGGAAGCGCTGGAGAAGGATTGGAAGAAGCGGAAGTTCTCGCACGGCGGCTCGACGATCACGCAGCAACTGGCGAAGAATCTCTACCTCTCGCCGTCGCGCAATCCGCTGCGGAAGATCAAGGAATACTTCATCGCGAAGGCGCTCGAGAGATACCTGAGCAAGAAGCGGATTCTCGAGCTCTACCTCAACGTTTCCGAGTTCGGCGCGCGGATCTACGGCGCCGAGGCCGCGGCGCGCGCCTACTTCCACGTCTCCGCGGCCGGCCTGACGCCGCCGCAGGCCGCGCTACTCGCCGGCTGCCTGCCGAATCCGCGCATCATGAATCCAGCCGAGCCCAACAAACGCCTGCGCTGGCGCCAGCGCATGGTCCTCTCGCGCATGCGCCGCCTGGGCTACGTCTACGAAAAGGACCTGTTGACCGAGAAGAAGCCCGAGGCTCAACCGGCACCGGCATCGCCGCAGGCCACCGACAGCGATCTCGCGCCGCCCGCTGCCACCGACACGACGGACACGACCGGCACAACGGACACGACCGGCACAACGGACACGACCGCAACGGACACGACGGACAAAGAACCGCCTCCATGATTCCATAGCACTCCATACTCAGTCGCCGAGGTGGACGATGAGGCGCTCGATGCTGCGGGATACCGTGGCGAGGTCGCGTTCGGGAATCTCGGCGCTGAGCGCGCCGCGCCAGCTCTGGTAAGCCTGCAGAAGGCGCTCGTACGCCTGCTTGCCGCGGCGGGTCAGGCTCACGCGTGAGGAGCGAAGATCGTTCGGATCGTCCTCCCGGCCGGCCAGACCGAGTTGCTCCAGACGGGCCACCATGCCGGTCATGTTCTGCTTCGAGACCAGCATCTTCCTCGCCAGCCCCGCCAGCGAGGCTGGCTCGTCGGTCGAGGCGAGGGCCGAGATGACCGCCCATTGCTGCGGAGTGATGCCGGCCTTCTCGAACACCGGCGCCAGCCGCCGCGTGAGGAGGTTGGCAAGCTGAATGATGCCCACGATCAAGTCGCGATCGGGACCAAACGCTTTCTTTGTCGCCATTCCCGGTCAATTTATTGACGATCGAAGGGAAAGTCAACTAGCGGACGAGAGTGAGCAGAGGTCGGTGGTCAGTGGTCAGAACGTTCCCCCGTCATCCTGAGCCGCGTAGACGGCGAAGGATCTAAGATGACAAGGTGTGCGTCTCGCACGAGATGCTCTCCGCGGCCTCCGCGTCTCCGCGTGAAAAACAGATTCACCACAGAGATGCAGAGGACACAGAGAAGAGTTCTTCCCAAACACATCCTGCCAATAGAGATCCTTCGCCGTCTACGCGGCTCAGGATGACGGACTGACCACTGCTCACTTGTTTCCTACTTCAGCGCCTTCCTGTCCACGACGATCTTCGTCACGTCGGCGATCCTGCCGGCGCAGCGGCCGATCTTGCGGAGGAGCGACTTGCGATTGTTGCGAAGCGCTTCGTCGTCGACCATGACCATGACGTCGTTGAAGAACGTCTCCAGCTCCGGCGCGAGGCCGGCGAAGGATTCGAGGGCCCGGCGGTAGTTTCGCTCGGCGATGAGCTCGTCGATCTGGTCGCTGGCGATCGTGGCGAGATCGTCGAGGCGTTCTTCGACCTCAGTCTCGAGTCGGGCCGGATCCACTTGCGTCGATTCGTGCCCGGCGGTGATGTTGGCGATGCGCTTGGCGGAATCGAGAATCGAGAGGAAGGCCGGCTCGTTGCGCACCGAGCGGACCGCCGCGGCGCGATCAACCAGATCGGTCAGCGAGTCGGTCCATCCGGCGGCCATGGCCGCCGCGATCTCGTCGTACGCGAGGCGATGAGGCTCGGCTTCGAGCAGCGTCCGCACGCGTTCGGCGAGAAACTCGAGCAATGCCTCGCGAGTCTCGGCCGGGTCCTGGGCGTTATGCGCGGCGAGGCCGAGATCGACGAGCCGGCCGGCCCCGACGCGAACCTCGCGCTGGTCGCGATTCAGGAGGAGCTGCACCACTCCCTGCGCGGCCCGGCGCAATGCAAAGGGATCCCTCGAGCCCGTCGGCCGCTCGCCGATGAGGAAGAACCCGGCCAGGGTGTCGATCTTGTCGGCGAGCTAGACCAGCGTGCCCGAGATCGTCCGCGGCAGCGCGTCGTCGAGATTCACCGGCAGGTAGTGGTCGTACAAAGCCTCCCAGATTCCGGAAGGCAGTCCTTCCTCCCGTGCGTAGATACCGCCGATTTTTCCCTGGAGATCCGTAAACTCTTTGACCATCTCGGTGACGAGGTCGGCCTTGCAGAGGCGCGCCGCCTGCACAGGCTCGGCGGCATCGAGGCTCAGATCCTTGCAGAGGGCGAGCACAATGCGCTCGATGCGCCCGCTCTTTTCGCGGTAGTCGCCGAGCTTCTCCTGGAACTGCAAGTGCGAGAGCGACTCCAGCCGCTCCTCGAGCCGCTTCTTCCGGTCGGTCTCGTAGAAGAACTTCGCGTCGGCGAATCGGGCGTTTGTGACGAAGGAATTGCCGTAGGCGGCATTTCCGTCGGGGTCGCCGTCATTGTCGAGGACGGCCAGGAACGAGTTGGTCAGCTTCCCCGAGCGATCGCGAATCGGAAGCTGCTTCTGGTGGACGCGCATCACCGTCACCAGCACTTCCTCCGGCAGCTCGAGGTACTCGGGGCGAAAGTCGGCGCGGACAAGGCCCGGGAATTCGGTCAGGTACTGCCATTGCGACCAGATCGATTCGTCTGCCGTCGCATGCCCTTCGATTTCGAGGGCGAGCAGTCGGGAGCGCTCCTCCATCACCGCCCGGCGGCGCTGCGGAGCGATGACGACCCGCGCCAGCTCGAGCTTGGAGACGTAGTCGTCGTAGCCGCTGACCTCGATCTCCTGCGGAGCGAGGATGCGGTGGCCAGTGGTCGTCGTGCCCGAGGCGACGCCGAGGATCGAGAGCGGCAGCGGCCGGCCATCGAAGATCGAAACGACGGAATGGATCGGCCGGATGTACGAATGCTCGCCGCGTCCCCATCGCATCATCTTCGGCCAGCGGATCGATTCGATGATCTCGGGCACGCGCTCCACGAGGAGGTCACCGGCTTTGCGGCCGGTGACCAGCTTCCGAACGCGAATGTAATCGCCGCCATCGATCACGTCCTCCATCGCGGCACCGTTCTTCTTCAGGAATCCCCGGAGCGCCGCGGTCGGATTCCCGGCCCCGTCATAGGCGACCTTGCGCGGCGGCCCCTTGACCTCTTCTTCGCGGTCGGATTCCTGGAGCGGCAAATGCTGCATGAGGAAAACGATGCGCCGCGGCGTGGAGTGCACACGCACCGAGCTCGCAGGGTCGCTCGCGCCGAGATCTTCGGCGAGTTTCGTGAGCCTTTGTTGCAAAGCCTCGCACACAGCTTCGTGCATCGCCGCGGGAATCTCTTCGGTCAGGAGCTCGAAGAAGTACTCGTGAGCGTCGTTCATCTTGGGACACTCTCCGAAGGATGCGCTTCATGCCACGCCGTTCGCTCCTCCTCCGACAACAACGGAAAATCGAGAGCGCGCCGCGATTCCAGGTATTCCTTCGCGCATCGCACCGCGAGGTCGCGAACGCGCTTGGTCACTCCGACGCGCTCGGTCACCGACACGGCTCCTCGGGCGTCGAGCGTATTGAAGATGTGCGAGCACTTCAGCGTCCAGTCGTATGCCGGGAGGACCAGCTTCTCGTCGAGGCAGCGGCGTGCTTCCGATTCGTAGGCATCGAAGAGCTTCCAATGCATCGCGATGTCGGCGACCTCGAAGTAGTACCTGGAGAACTCGTACTCTTCCTGTTTGCGCACCGGGCCGTAGCCGAACCCGCCGCCGAACTCGATGTCGTAGGCCGAGCTCTTGCGCGAGAGGAACATCGTCAGCCGCTCGATGCCGTACGTCAGCTCGGCCGATATCGGCGCGAGATCGATGCCGCCGGCCTGCTGGAAGTACGTGAACTGCGTGATCTCCATGCCGTCGAGCAGGATCTGCCAGCCGACGCCCCAGGCGCCGAGCGTCGGCGCTTCCCAGTTGTCTTCCTCGAAGCGGAGATCGTGCCGCGTCAGATCGAGGCCGAGCGCGCGCAGCGAGTCGAGGTAGAGCTCCTGCACCTCGAGCGGCGACGGCTTGAGGATGACCTGGAATTGATAGTGCTTGCCGAGGCGGAAGGGGTTGTCGCCGTAGCGGCCGTCGGCTGGACGGCGAGACGGCTGCACATAGGCGACGTTCCACGGCTCCGGTCCGAGGACGCGGAGGAACGTAGCAGGATGCATCGTGCCCGCGCCGACTTCGAGATCGAGCGGATACTCGAGGAGGCATCCCCGATCCGCCCAGAACTTCTGGAGCGTTTGCACGAGCGATTGAAAGGAGAGGCGAGACATGGGGGCGCATTCTAACAAGGGATGGCTCATATTATCCTGAGCAACGGAGGCTTCCCTTGAGCGACGCGATCCATACGAATCGGTTGATTCACGAGACATCGCCGTACCTGCTTCAACATGCACACAATCCGGTCGATTGGTTTCCCTGGGGACCGGAAGCATTCGAGAAGGCGCGAACGGAGGAGAAGCCGGTCTTCCTCTCGATCGGCTACTCGGCCTGCCACTGGTGCCACGTCATGGAGCGGGAGTCGTTCGAGAACGACGAGGTCGCGGAGCTTCTCAACCGCGACTTCGTGTCGATCAAGGTCGATCGCGAGGAGCGGCCCGACGTCGATTCGATCTACATGCAGGCCGTGCAATTGATGAACGGTCACGGCGGATGGCCGATGTCGGTCTTCATGACGCCCGCCGGCGGGCCGTTCTACGCGGGGACGTATTTTCCGCCGGATGACCGGCACGGACTCCCGGGCTTCCGGCGCGTGCTTACCCATGTCGCCGAGATCTACCGCGCCAAGCGCGAGGCCGTCGTGGCCGCCGCGGGCGAGCTGGAGAACGCGATCGCCGGCTCGATGAGAATCGCCGGCGAGGCCCGTGCGATTGAGCACACAGACCTGGACAGCGCCGCTGACCGGATCGCGCAGAACTACGACCCCGTTCATGGAGGTTTCGGCGGCGCTCCGAAGTTTCCTCCGTCGATGACTCTCGACTTCCTGATGCAGGCCGCCCACCGCAGCGGCAACCTCGGGCTCCGGACGATCGTTCTCGA
Source organism: Thermoanaerobaculia bacterium (assembly GCA_035632455.1). Lineage (GTDB taxonomy): Bacteria > Acidobacteriota > Thermoanaerobaculia > Gp7-AA8 > Gp7-AA8 > DASQGS01. The sequence continues at coordinate 5,784 of DASQGS010000276.1, forward strand.
GACGCTGACGAAGATGGCTTATGGCGGCATCTACGACCAGATCGGCGGTGGATTCCATCGCTACTCGACCGACGACCGCTGGCTCGTCCCGCACTTCGAGAAGATGTTGTACGACAACGCCCTGCTGGCGCGGCTGTACACGCGGGCGTGGCAGTGGACGCGCGAGCCGCTGTTTGCGCGCGTGGCCCGCGAGATTCTCGGGTTTGTCGAGCGCGAGATGACCTCGCCGGATGGCGGGTTCTACTCCACGCTCGACGCCGACTCCGAGGGCGAGGAAGGGAAGTTCTACGTCTGGAGCCGCCGCGAAGTGATGGACATCCTCGGAACCGAGGAAGGGCGCGCGTTCTGCGAGCTCTACGACATCACGGAATTCGGGAACTGGGAAGGGCAGAACATCCTCAACGTTCCGCGCGCGCCTGAGGAGGTCGCGACGCTCCTCGACGTGCCGCTCGATCAACTCGTCGAGATCTCGGCGCGGGGGAAGTGCAAGCTCTACGGCGCGCGGGAGCAGCGCGTGCGTCCCGGGCGCGACGAGAAGATTCTCGCCGGATGGAATGGCTGGATGCTCGCGGCGTTCGCCGAGGCGGCGATGGCGTTCGATCGCGACGCGTACCGCGACATCGTCCGGCGTAACGCCGGATTTCTTCTCTCGAAGATGCGCGACGCCAACGGGCGGCTCTTCCGCAGCTACAAGGACGGGCGGGCGAGGATCACGGGCCTGCTCGAGGATTACTCCGGCGTGGCCTGGGGACTCGCGCTGGCATACGAGGCGACGCACGAGCGGAGTTACCTCGATGCCGCTCGCGAGCTCGCCGAGGAGATCCTGGCGCGGTTCGCGGACGAGGAGCAGGGCGGTTTCTTCGAGACGCCGGTCGATCACGAGAAGCTGCTGACGCGGCCGAAGGATCTCTTCGACAACGCCACGCCGTCGGGAAATAGCGTGGCATTCGAGCTGCTGCTGCGCCTGTCGCTGCTGTTCGGCGATTCGCGCTATGCCGAGGTCGCGGGCCGCGGAATCGAATCGATCGCCCCGCTCGCCGAACGGTTCCCATCCGGATTCGGCTTCCTCCTCGGAGTCGCCGAGTGGAAGATCGGAAAGCCGAAGGAGATCGTGATCACCGGGGACCTCGCCGACGAAGCGTTCCGCGCGCTTCGCCGCGTCGCTGGCGAGACGTTCGTGCCACATCGCGTGATGGTGGCCGGCAAGGCCTCGGCGGACGTGCCGCTGATGCAGGACCGGCCTGTCGATCGCGCGATTGCGTACGTGTGCGAGGGCTACGCGTGCAAGGAGCCGACGGGGGATCCGGAAAGGCTGAGGATGTTGTTGAAGTAACACGTCATCCTGAGCCCCGTAGACGGCGAAGGATCTCCTTGCGAGAGCCTCAATATTGCCAAGATGATCCTTCGCCGTCTACGCGGCTCAGGATGACGTGGACCTCAGGGCGTCTTCGGCACGAGCACTTTCCCCGAGCTCGTGGGTGCGCTCTCGTTGCCGCTCTTGTCGACGCTGGTCACCGTGTAGACGTACTCGATGCCGATGTCGATGGACGAGTCGCTGAAGTTCGTCTGCGGGATCGTGTACGGCGTCAACGCCAGATTCGCGGTGCCTTCACGCCGGTAGATCTTGTAGCCGAGGAGGTCGGGCGCGTCGACCGGGTCCCAGACCAGGCGGACCGCCTTGGTCTCGACCAGCGCCGTCAGCGTCGCAGGCGGAGGCGGGGGGAGAAGATCCTTGAACGTCGCGCCTGCGGGCGATGACGGCTCGCTCTCACTGCGCGAAGGCATGGGGGAGCTCACGGCCGTGACGCGGTACTGGTGCGTGGCATAGGGCGGGACGTCGGTGTAGGTCGTCGCGCCGACCGGCGCGGCGTTGACCGGCGCGGCCAGCTCATCGAGCGTTTGGGCGTCGGCATTGCGATAGATGTTGTAGCCGATGATCGACGGAGTTGCGCCGCTGATGGACTTCTCCGGCGCGCTCCAGGTCAGCACAACGCCTTCCGGCTTCGCCGTGGCGGTCAATCCCGCGGGCGCCGTGGCGACGTCGAGCGGGACGACGGCGGCGAGGTTCGAGAGGTCGCTCCTCGCGCTCTCGCCCTCGGTGACGACGGCGTACGTCAGCCTGATTGCGCGCCCGTCCTGCGCGTGCAGCGGCGGCGAGTCCTGGTAGACCAGACGCGCGCCGATCGTCGCGCCCGGAATGGTGGCGGACTCGAGGGCATCGACACGTGTCCTCATCTTCGTGAAACGCACGGGCGTCAGCGGCGGCATCTTCGCAAACGCTCCTGCCGGTGTCTCCGGCACCGCGGGCTTCGCGGCGGTCTCCGGCGCCGCGGGCTTCGCTTGCGCAGCAGCCGTTGCAGGTGCCGGCGTTGCGGCCGGCGGCGGCGCTTCTTCGACGCTGCGAAAGACGACCACGCGCCGGATCTTCGGCAGGCTCTTCCCGGCCGTCGTGAGCGAGGGATAGCTCCATACGAGAATCACTTTCGGTCCTCGCTGTGTTACAACGAGGTCGCTCGTTGCCTTCGGGATTATCGGAAGCGGAGGGTGCGGATCGCCTCGCTTTCCGCATGCGGACAGCGCGAGCGCGAGGACGACAAGAGATTTTCGAATCGCGGCGTTCATCGTTCGCGATTGTAGCGTGAACGGCCCCGAAGCCGGTCGCGAACCGCGAGAAAGGACCCTGGTTCATGTGTGGAATCATCGGATACGCCGGCACACGAGACGTGGTGCCGGTGCTGCTCGGAGGCCTCAAGAAGCTCGAGTACCGCGGCTATGACAGCGCCGGCGTGGCCGTGGTCAGCGATCACAGCGTCGACGTCGTGCGCGCCGAGGGGAAGCTCTCGAATCTCGAAGCCAAGCTGATCGAGCACCATCTCCCTGGCTCGTTCGGCATGGGGCATACGCGGTGGGCTACGCATGGGAAACCGAACGAGAACAACGCTCATCCGCATCGCGACTGCACCGGCAAGGTCGTGGTGATCCACAACGGCATCATCGAGAACTTCCTCAAGCTCAAGCAGCGCCTCCAGGCTGCCGGCCACGTTTTCAAGACCGAGACGGACACTGAGGTCGTGGCCCACCTGATCGAGGAGCACCTGAAGAGCGGGGCGAGCTTCGCCGAGGCCGCGCCGAGAGCGCTCAAGGAGCTCGAGGGGCACTACGCGCTGGTCATGATCGACGCCAACGAGCCGGGCACCATCATCGCGGCGAAGCACGGGCCGCCGCTTGTGGTCGGCGCCGGCGACGGCGAGAACATCGTAGCCTCCGACGTCGCGCCGCTGCTGCAGTACACGCGCAACGTTCTCTATCTCGAGGACGACGAGTACGCGATCGTCGACGCCAAGGACATCCGCATCTTCGACAAGGACGATCGCCCCGTTGTGCGGCAGCCGAGGAAGATTCTCTGGGACGCCGTCGCCGCGGAGAAGGAAGGCTATCGGCACTACATGCTCAAGGAGATTCACGAGCAGCCGCGCGCGGTGCGCGACACGTTCACCGGCCGGATGTTCGAGGAATCAGGCGACATCTACTTCAACGATCTCGAGCTCACGGCGGAGGATTGGTCGAAGATCCGCAAGGTTCACGTCATCGCTTGCGGTACGTCGTGGCACTCGGGATTAGTCGGCAAGTTCCTGCTGGAGAACGCGGCCCGGATTCCCATCGAGGTCGACTACGGCTCGGAATATCGCTACCGCAATCCGCTGGTCGATGAGGCGACGCTGGTGATCGGCGTGACGCAATCGGGCGAGACCGCCGACACGATCGCCGGAATGCAGGAGGCGAAGGCGAAGGGCGCGAAGCTGATCGCGATCTGCAACGTGATCGGATCGGCGGCCACGCGCCTGGCCCACGGCGTCATCTACACGAACGCCGGCCCGGAGATCGGCGTGGCCTCGACGAAGGCGTTCACGACGCAGCTCACGGCGTTCTACCTCCTGTCGCTCTACATCCGCCAACTCCGCGGCGAGGCCGGAAGCGAGACCCGCAAGGCCATGCACGAGCTCAGCACGATCCCGCACAAGATCGAGCGGCTGTTCCGCCAGGAGAAGCACATCGAGGCGCTGGCGCACAAGTATTCGAAGTCGCAGGATTTTCTCTTCCTCGGCCGCGGAGTGCACTACCCGATCGCGCTCGAAGGCGCGCTGAAGCTGAAGGAGATCTCGTACATCCACGCCGAGGGATACCCGGCCGGCGAGATGAAACACGGACCGATCGCCCTGATCGACGAGAACCTCCCGGTCGTTGCCATCGCCACGCACACGCCGGTCTACGAGAAGGTGGTCTCGAATCTCCAGGAAGTGAAGGCCCGCGACGGGAAGCTGATCGTGATTTGCGACGAAGGCGACGAGGCGGTGAAGAAACTCGCCGACGATGCCATCGAAGTGCCGGCGGCAATCGAGGCGCTGCAGCCGATCCTGACGGTGATCCCCACGCAGCTCCTGGCCTACTACATCGCCGTACGGCGCGGATGCGACGTGGATCAGCCGCGGAATCTGGCGAAGAGCGTGACTGTGGAGTAGGGCCCCGTCCGCGAGTCCATCGGCGACATCGAGCAATGCTTCGACCCTCGCCGCTTCCTCCGCATCCACCGCGGCAACCTGGAGCACATCGCCGAGATGCGACGGCCTTCGCGGGCGTCGTCGTGGTCGGCAGAAATCAAGCATCGGGGGATACCTGGTTGCACAATTACGGCTTATGATCATTAGCACCGGGCTTCTTATGCATTGATATTATTGCGGAACGATTCTGTTTCTTGAGTGAGCGAAGCCGGAGGCGCACAAGAATCCTCGGAGCTAGGCGATGGGTCGGAGGTCTGGGTTCGGAGGTCTGATTACGGCCGTCGCACGATCGGCTGCTCGCGCAGCGCGTCAAGCCGAGGCCGCGCAACGTCGCGCTGTCCGCGACCACGAGCGAGCGGTTCGCGCGGGCCAGCGCGCCGTGCGCGAGGCGGAACGCCAGAGGACGGTCGCGATAAGACTCTCGCAAGCTGCGGAACGAGAGGCCAAGAGGCAGTATGCCGAGGATCGAGCAGAAGATGCACGCGACCGAACGGCGGCTGCCGAGGAGAAGATCGAGGCGCTCTCCAGGATTCTCGAGCACGCTTTGGTAGTCAATGATCGCATCGATTTTGCGTCGCTACGTGTCGCAGAGACCTTCGCGCCATTCTCTCCTCCGCCGGACCTCGCAAGGCCCGGACTCGGTCCCGACAAGACTGCGTACGTCGATGCCGTTCCAAAGCCGGGACGATTTGCTCAACTCTTTAGTTGGGTCAAACGCAGTTACGCCGAAGAGCTTGCGAGTGCTGACAGAAGGTACGAAGAGGAGCTAGCTCGCTTTCGCCAGCGTGAGTCAGAGCGAGTTGCCACTTTGGCGAAAGCGAGGGCGGCATATGAATCCAATCGTACCGAAGCCCTGCGCTCCGCCGCCGAGCGGAACAGAGAAGTTGGTGAATTCGAGGCCGCCTACCACGCGGCAGATCCACAGGCCATCGTCAGTCATACAACGATGGTGCTCGAACGCTCAGTCTATCCCGAGGGATTTCCGCAACAGTTCCGTGTCGCCTATGTAGCCGCATCGAAGGAAGCTGTTGTCGATTATCAACTCCCTAATGCCACCATCGTGCCGTCGGTAGCGGAATTCCGCTACGTCAAGGCGAAAGACGCGATAGAGGAGAAACCACGGAAGAAGGGTGAGATATCGACTATCTGCCAGAATGTCGTCGCCGGAGTAGCGTTACGCACCATTCACGAGATCATGGATTCGGACCAAATCAGGCATTTTGATGTCGTGACCTTCAGCGGTTTCGTGGAAGCCGTAGATCCGGCGAATGGTCGCGACATCCGCCCATACATCATCTCAGTGCGCGCGACTCGCGATGCGTTTGACCAGATCGACTTGCGACGAGTTGACAAGCGCGTGTGCCTGCGAAACCTCGGCGCTCACGTCTCCAGCCGTCCTGACGAGCTGGTTGCGGTCAGACCGATTGTCGAATTTGACATGGTCGACAGGCGCTTTGTTGAGGGCTCCGATGTTCTCTCTGGGCTCGATTCACGCCCGAACATCATGGACCTGACACCATTCGAATTCGAACATCTCGTAGGGAATTTGTTCTCGCACATGGGGCTCGACACGCGGCAGACTCAGGCCAGCCGGGACGGCGGCGTAGACGTGGTGGCGTTCGATACCAGACCCGTTGTCGGTGGCAAAGTCGTGATCCAGGCCAAACGATATCGCAATACAGTTGGCGTCGCGGCGGTCCGAGATCTGTACGGCACGATGATTAATGAGGGTGCCAACAAGGGCATCCTCGTCTCCACGAGTGGGTATGGTGCCGACGCATTCAAGTTCGCGAAGGACAAACCGATCGAGCTGATCGATGGTGGCGGGTTGCTCTATCTATGCGAACAGGCTGGAGTTCACGCGCGAATCATCTTCCCATCCGAGGGCTGACAAATTGCAACGTGGATCGTTCGTGAGCGAGAGATGCCTCTGGCGCTGGAGTTTGGACATTGTTGTTGACCCAGCAGGGTCGAAGACTGAAGAAGCCCTCTCCCGCCGGGAGAGTGTGCTTGCGTCGAAGCGCGGGTGAGGGGACCCCGCGCGCAGCGCGCCGTCAAAGGGATGCGATCTCGCACCAACCGCGCCGTGATGCACATCTCTGTTCAATCCACAAGGGAGTCCTGTGAACCCCGCTGGGCGGCGGCGTCAGTCCTGGGATAAGCGACGTGAGGTCTGTTTGATGTACCAAGCTTGGCGATGCGTTGACGGAATCACCGAAGGGCCTGTCGCCCGCTTTGCGGGCTTCACAGGGTTTGTCGCGCCACCGCCAACCCCCGGCTGAAGCCGGGGGCTAAATTCTTGCGCCGCCTTCGGCGGCTGGGCTCCCGGCGTCAGCCGGGGAACTCGAACGTGGTCGCCGCCCGCGGCATCCATGCACGGTCTGAATCGCAACCTTGAAGAATCGTCACGCGCACGATCGCCGCGAGCCGCTACAGTAGTGTCGATGAAGACCAGACTCGCCGTTGCATTGATCCTGATTTTCGCCGCTGTACCGCGCCAGGCCCAGCAGACGCAGACCCCCGCGCCGGGCCGGAATGTCATGTCGATCGAGGAGTACGACCCGAAGTCGACGTTGGTCGTGCCGCAGCATCCGACTCCTCGGGCGCGCTATCCGTTCATCGACGTCCACAATCACCAGGATCAGGAGATGTCGGAGGCCGACACGAAGCACCTCGTGGAGGAGATGGACGGCATCAACCTCCAGGTGATGGTCAATCTCAGCGGCGGATCGGCCGAAACGTTCAAGCACCGGCTGGCTGGATTGAAGGGACGTTATCCGGCGCGATTCGTGCAGTTCGCGAACGTCGACTTCAGCCGCATTGACGATCCCGACTTCGGCGAGCGTGCGGCGAAGCAGCTCGAGGCGGACGTCCGCAACGGCGCGCAAGGACTCAAGATCTTCAAGAACCTCGGGATGTTCGTCCGCGACGCGAAAGGGAATCGCGTTCACACGGACGACCCGCGCCTCGACCCGATCTGGGAGAAGGCCGGCGATCTGCACATTCCGGTCCTGATCCACACCGGCGAGCCGGCGCCGTTCTGGCTGCCGGTCGACAAGTACAACGAGCGTTGGATCGAGCTGAATGAGTTTCCCGGGCGCCGGCGCTCCGACGTCACGAAGTTCGCTTCATTCGAGGAGACGATGGCGGAACAGCACAATCTCTTTCGCAAGCATCCGCGCACGACGTTCATCGACGCCCACCTCGGCTGGCTCGGCCACGATCTGGCGCGCCTCGGACGACTGCTCGACGAGCTGCCGAATGTCTACACCGAAATGGGCGCCGTCCTCTATGAGCTCGGCCGCCAGCCCCGCGCCGCCCGCGCCTTTCTGATCAAGTACCAGGACCGGGTCATGATGGGGAAGGACATTTGGGCCGCGAACGAATACCCGGTGTATTTTCGCGTCCTCGAGACCGAGGATGAATACTTCGATTACTACCGAAAGCGCCACGCCACATGGAAGATGTACGGCCTCGGCCTTCCGGACGAAGTCCTGAAGAAGATCTATTACAAGAACCCGCTGAAGATCATCCCGGGAATCGACCCGAGTCCGTTTCCGAAGTGAATTTGATTGAAAGAAGCCTGCTCACGCGAAGACGCGAAGGGCGCGAAGGCTTGGCCGGATCGTTTTGTTGTCAACCACTTCGCGTCCTTCGCGTCTTCGCGTGAACCACGCCTTACGGTGCAAAGTTCGGCATTTGGAGACTTGCGCAATGACCAACCTCACCTCACCGTTGATCGCCGATGCCGCCATTCGCCGCAAAGCCTTCTTCCGCTTTGGCCCTCCTGGGATTCGCGCCGTGACCTCGGGGATGAAGATCTTCGGACGGGTATTGCCGGCCCGTCATGCCGGCAGCGTCGACGTGTTTCTCGAAGCGATGCTCGACGCGAAGCCGGGAGACATCCTCGTGGCAGACAACGCCGGCCTCCTCGATGAGGCATGTGTCGGCGATCTCGTCACGCTCGAGGCGCGGTCGCACGGGCTGGGCGGCATCGTGATCTGGGGAGCTCACCGCGACACCGCGGAGCTCCGCGAGATCGGCTTGCCGCTGTTCAGCTATGGCACATGGCCGTGCGGACCGTTGCGCCTCGACGAGCGGCCCGCCGATGCGCTCGCGTCAGCGCGGTTCGGCGACGCCGTGGTGACGCGCGAGCACATGGTATTCGCCGACGACGATGGGGTCGTGTTCATCCGCGCCGCCGAGGCTGATGCGCTGGTCGCTACGGCCGAGGAGATCTTCGCCCGCGAGCGCGCCCAGGCCGACCGCGTCCGGGAGGGCATCACGCTCGTCGAGCAGTTCCACTTCCGCGACTACCTCGCGGCAATGCAACTCAACCCCAGCCTCACGTTCCGCGCACATCTGCGCGGGCTGAAAGGCGAAATCGAAGAGTGAGGCCGAGTGAGGCGGACTTGCTCCCTGACGCATCCTCCTTTGCGGTAAGCTTCGCGCTCACCGTGCGACGAGGAGACGATTCATGCCGAAGATCGTGAAATGCGGATTGATCCAGACCACACACGCCTGCAGCACCGACGAGAGCATCGACAAGATCCGCGACGCCAACGTCGAGAAGAGCCTGCGCTACGTCGAGCAGGCCGGCCGCGAAGGAGTGCAGATTCTCTGCTTCCAGGAGATCTTCACCGGACCCTACTTCTGCGCCGAGCAGAGCACGCGCTGGTACGAGGCGGTCGAGCGCATTCCCGACGGACCGACCACGAAGATCATGCAGGAGCAGGCCAAGCGCCACAAGATGGTCATCGTCGTGCCGATCTACGAGGAGGAATCAACCGGCGTCTACTACAATACCGCCGCCGTGATCGACGCCGACGGCGCGTACCTCGGCAAGTATCGCAAGAGCCACATCCCTCACGTCGCACCGGGGTTCTGGGAGAAGTTCTACTTCCGGCCCGGCAACCTCGGCTATCCGGTCTTCAACACTCTCTACGCCAAAGTCGGCGTCTACATCTGCTATGACCGCCATTTCCCGGAAGGCGCGCGATGCCTCGGCCTCAACGGCGCGGAGATCGTCTTCAATCCATCCGCAACCGTGGCCGGGCTTTCCGAGTACCTCTGGAAACTCGAGCAGCCCGCGCATGCCGTCGCCAACGGCTACTTCGTCGGCGCGATCAATCGCGTCGGCGTCGAGGCTCCCTGGAACATCGGCGAGTTCTACGGCCAGAGCTACTTCTGCGACCCGCGCGGCCAGATCGTAGCCGTCGCCGCTCGCGATAAAGACGCCCTCGTGACCGCAGAGCTCGATTTCGACAAGATCCGCGAGGTCCGCAACACCTGGCAGTTCTTCAGGGATCGAAGGCCGGAGACGTACGAACGGATCGTCGCGCTTTGAACCCTCTCCCCGCCAATGTCGTGACGCCAAAAACGCGGCGCGTCGTTCGGGGAGAGGGCAGGGTGAGGGGCAACACAGCGGCAGGATTTAAGATCTCGACCCGCGATTCGTGCCGCTCCGTCGAGCGCGAACAACGATTCGCTTTCGGCCAGGAAATGCAGAATGCAGAGCGCAGAATGCAGAATTCTGCATTTTCCGGCCAAAGGAGAATCGTCAATCCGGGAATAGCGTTTTCCCCTCTCCCCGGCCCTCTCCCCGAACGCGATTTACGCCCGAACATGATCTTCGCGGGGAGAGGGAGCACATTCGCGCGCGAGGCGCGCCGTCTCGCTTACCGTGGTGAATTGAACAATCCCCGTTTCAGGAACTGCCCGCGCCCCGGCTTGCCGGCGTACTGCCCTTCCTCGATGACCAGCTCGCCGCGCGAGAGCACCGTCTTCGTCACGCCCTTGATCTTCATCCCCTCGTAGCACGAGTAGTCGACGTTCATGTGGTGCGTCTTCGCGCTGAGCGTCGTCTCCTCATTCGGATCGAAGATCACGATGTCGGCGTCGGAGCCGACGGCGATCGTCCCCTTGCGCGGGAAGAGGCCGAAGATCCGGGCCGGCGCGGTGGAGACGATCTCGACCCAGCGGTTCAGCGAGATCCGTCCGCTGGCCACGCCGCCGTTGTAGACCAGGCTCATCCGGTGCTCGACGCCGGGCCCGCCGTTCGGGATCTTCGAGAAATCGTTGCGCCCGAGCTCCTTCTGTTCCTTGAAACAGAACGGGCAGTGATCGGTCGAGACCACCTGCAGGTCGTTGAACTGCAAGCCGCGCCACAGTTTCTCCTGGTTCCACTTCTCGCGGATCGGCGGCGTCATCACGAACTTCGCCCCTTCGAATCCGGGCTGCTCGTAGACGCTGTAATCGAGGAAGAGATACTGCGGGCAGGTTTCCGCGTACGCCGGAATCCCGGCGTTGCGGGCTCGTGTGACTTCCTGGAGCGAGTCGTCGCAACTGAGGTGCACGATGTACACCGGCGCATGAGCCATGTCCGCGAGCGCAATCGCTCGATGGACGCCCTCGGCTTCGGCCTTGGTCGGCCGCGTCAAGGCGTGATACTTCGGCGCGGTCTGTCCGGCCGCGATGGCGCGCTTGACGATGACATCGATGACCACGCCGTTCTCGGCGTGCATGCAGATCAGCCCGCCGTTCTCGCCAGCCACGGTCATGGCCTTGAAGATCGTCCCGTCGTCGACGAGAAAAACGCCGGGATAGGCCATGAAGAGTTTGAAGCTCGTGATTCCCTGGCTGATGAGCGACTTCATCTCCGGCAGCCGCTCGTCCGGAAGGTCGGTGCAGATGAGATGGAAGCCATAGTCGATGGACGTCTTCCCCTCGGCCTTCTTGAACCAGACGTCGAGTGCCTCGTTCAGCGCCTGCCCCTTGTACTGCACGGCGAAGTCGATGATCGTGGTCGTCCCGCCGAACGCCGCAGCGCGCGTGCCGGTCTCGAAGTCGTCGGACGAGGACGTGCCGCCGAACGGCAGATCCATGTGTGTGTGCGGATCGATGCCGCCAGGAACCACGAGTCGTCCCTTGGCATCGATCACCTTGTCGGCTTGGACGTCGAGCGTGCGGCCGATGACGGCAACCTTCCCTTCGTCGATGAGAATGTCGGCGTTGTAGTCGTCGACTGCGGTCACGATGCGGCCGTTCTTGATCAGGGTTGTCATGGATTACTCCTTTTCGCTGAAGCGGTCTTGCGTGGCAGTTTGAACGGTCGGAATTGTAGTGCTCATCGCGTCGATCGTGTCATCCTGAGGCCAACGTGGCACAGACACTCCTGTCTGTGCCGCCCGTGCGGTCAGGATGACGCGAAGGAGCCACGCTTGCGAACTCGAACCACATGGTCCGACCTGATGCGGCCCGGAGATGCCGCGAGCTTCTTCGATCGCGATCCCCTTCCGCCGTTCCAACTGGACGCCGAGGGATTCAACCTCGCCAACGCCTGGTGGCTCGCCGAGATCAGCCGGCTCGTGTACCGCCATGAAAACGAAGGAGACAGGCGTGAGCCCACGCCCAGCCGGACGGAATTCCTGCGGAAGGCCGGACTCACGCAGATCCGATTCTTCGACTCCGAGAAGACGGGAACGCAGGGCTTCCTGGTCCGCTCGGAGCACCCTGCCTTCGCGATTCTCGCATTTCGCGGGACGGAGCAGAGCCTCCGCGACTTCACCACCGATGGAGCGTTCCTTCGCGTTCCGCTCGACGCCGCCGGGAAGGCGAGCGTGCACGAGGGCTTCAAGCGAGCCATTGAATCGGTGTGGCCGCGCATCGCGGAGGATCTCGATCAACTTCGTGTTCCGGTCTTCTACACCGGCCACAGCCTCGGTGGGGCGCTCGTGACTCTCGCCGTTGCGCGCAAAGCGCCTCGCGCCGCATACACGTTCGGCTGTCCCCTCGTCGGCGACGCCGCATTCGCCGAGTCGCTGCACGGGTTGCCGCTGTACCGCGTGGTCAACGGCGCCGACATGATGACCCTGATGCCGCCGGAGGAGCTCGGCTTCGTCCACGCCGGCGAGCTGCACGCCATCGGCCCGCGACTCAACCTGCTCAGCTCGCCGTCGCTGAAGGACCTCAAGGAGCGCCTGGTGACCGCGTTTCTCTCATTCCCGGATCCGCTGCCGATTCTCGCGGATCACGCGCCCATCAACTACGTCGAGCGAATCGCCGCTGAAGCCTGAAGGAGTGCAGCCGTCCCGGCTGCAACCGCGGGGCGTCCCCGCCCCGCGGACGATCTCGCGACAAATCTGCCTTGTGATGCGGTCTCTCTGCGTTCCGCATCTCCGCGTCTCCGCGTAAAGAACGTGGTAT
>DASQGS010000277.1:0-3953 GCA_035632455.1 Thermoanaerobaculia bacterium
TGGCGGATCTTTGGAGCGACTGGGCGGCGATCGACGCCAGTGGCGAGGTGGTCAGCCGCGGCCGGGTCAGGACGGGAGCTGCACAGCTGCAGGAGGCGTTCGGGAAGCTGGCGCCATCGGTGATCGCGATCGAAGTGGGAAAGCACTCTGAGCCTGCCCCGCTTTCGTGGACGGGTTGACAGTTGCGCGTCGAGGACAACTCGTGGCGACGCGGGTTGGATGATAGATGCGGCATGCGCGAGGCCGAAAGCTCTGCTTTCGGCATGGGCGCACCAAGCCGTAGCGGAGGAGGACGTCACCCGTAGGGCCGAAGCGAAGCGGAGGAGCTGCGCGCCGCGCAGCTTGACGTCGTCCGGAGCGAAGGCTACGCGTGTGATCATGCAGCAGCCTGACCTTTGAGCTCGAAGGCGATGGGCGACAGATAGCCGAGTGCCGAATGGCGTCGATGCGTGTTGTAGAAGCCCTCGATGAAATCGAACACGGCCAGTTCGGCTTGCTTTTGATCGGCGAATCGCGTCCGATCAAGTAGCTCACATTCGAGCGTGGCGAAGAAGCTCTCGCACATGGCGTTGTCATAGCAGTCGGCGACCGATCCCATCGAGGGGCGAACACCAGCCTCACGACAACGTTTACCGAACTCGGTCGAGGTGTACTGACAGCCTTGATCCGAATGATGGATAACACCGTTGGGCGGTCGTCGTTGCTCGACAGCCATGGCCAAGGCCTCGACAACGATTTGCGTGGCCAGCCGCGAGCTCATCGCCCATCCGACGACCTTCCGACTCCACACATCGACCACCACGGCCAGATAGAGAAAGCCGGCCAGAGTCGGGATGTACGTGATGTCGGCCACCCAGAGTTGATTCGGTCCGCTCGCCGCGAAGTTCCGATCGACCAAATCGGGTGCCGGGCGAGCCTGCGGATCGCGGCGCGTAGTCCGAACCGATCTGCGACGACTCACCCCAGCGAGACCGGCTTCCCTCATCAGGCGAGCCACTCGTTTACGACCGACTGAGGTCCCTTCTTGCTTCAGTTCAGCGTGAATCCGAGGAGACCCGTACGTCTGCCGAGAACGGTCGTGGATCGCGCAGATCTTTCGCCGCAGCGTTTCGTCTTCCCGCGTTCGTGCGCTGACCATCCGGTGGCGCCATGCGTAGTACCCGCTGGTGGAGACTTCCAGCACCCGGCACATGGCGCGGATCGAGAACATGGCCTGGTGCGCGTCTATGAAGAAGAAGATCTTTTTGAGCTCTTCTCCGTCTCCTGCGCGAACCAGGCCGCGGCTTTTTTTAGGATCTCCCGCTCTTCGCGAAGCCGCTCGTTCTCGCGTCGCAGTCGCTGCAGTTCCTCACGCTCCGTCGTAGTCAGACCATCTTCACGACGTCCTTCGTCGCGATCGGCCTGCGTCACCCACTTTCGGATCGCCTGCACCGTCGGCTCGTACTCTCTCGACAACTCCCACGGCGTTCGCCCCTGCCGGACCAGTTCGACCAACTTCTCTTTGAATTCTTTCGGATATGGTTTGCGGTACCTTGCCATCGTGGATCTCCCTATTGTTCAGGTGTCCACGAAATCGGGTCAACTCCATCCTCCGTATCTCTGTCTCTCTGACACTCTGCTACTCTTCCCCCATGCCCAGCATCGCCACCCTGTACGACCGCTACGCGTCCCGCCTTTTCGCGGTCGCCCTGCGCATCGTGGACGACCGGAAGGCGGCGGCGGACGTAATCGAAGAGGTGTTTCTCGAAGCGGATCCGAATGCATCCGAGGCGGCGTTGATTCGCCTCACGCGGGAGCGGGCGCTCGGGCGCGGGCGACGCGACGCCGCGGCCGCCGGCGCATCGCCGACGCCGCGGCAACTCGTCGAAGACGCGTTTTACGGCGGACGCAGCGTGACGGAGCTCTCCGCCCGCTATGCATTGCCGGAGCAGGCGGTACGGTCTATGCTCCGGGACGGAATGGTGCAGCTCCGGCGGGAGTTTGCCGACGGAGGACGTCAATGACCGACCTTCTCGCCCTCGATGAGATCGCGCTGCTCGACTCGCTAATCGCCGAGACGATCGAGCCGATCGCTCCCCCTGCCGCGCTGAAGACGCAGATCGTCGCGGCGGTTCGCGGCGTGCCGCAGGGAAGCTCGACCGTGCGCGCCGACGAAGGCGGCTGGTCGCAGGTGGCGAAAGGGATCACGGTGAAGACGCTGGCGTTCGATCGCACGCGCCGCACCGCCACGTTGCTCATGAAATTCGCGCCCGGCTCGGCAATGCCGGAGCACGATCACCACGGCCCCGAGCAGTCGTACGTCGTCAGCGGAAGCTGCCACATCGGTTCGGTGTCGCTCCGCGCCGGCGACTTCCACACGGCCCCGGCCGGCTCGCACCACGGCGCGGTCGTCAGCGACGAGGGTTGCCTCCTGCTGCTCGTCGTCGACCAGGACGACTGCCGCGCCGCCTAGCCGGCACGGCCGGCAGCGTAGGTTGGCATAGCCTCCGCGACACGACGCCGTTGTAGGACAGGCAATTCTGCCTGTCCTTCACATCAACCGGACAGGCAGGATTGCCTGTCCTACAAGATCACCACGATAGTTGCCCGAAGCGGCTCCAACCCATTACCCTCACGCCGCCTCTCGAAGCAGAATTGAATGCTCCTCCTCAAAATCTTCGCTCCGCAGCTCGCCGCGCTCGTCGTCTACGTGCTCGTTCGCCTCATCGCGCGGCACCGCGATCCGGGGCTCGCGCAGTTCGCCGCGATCGTCGTCTGCGCGATCCTCGCCGCCTTCCTGGCGTGGTCACTTCCAATCACCCGCCGGCTCGCGATTTTCGCGCTCGAGACATTCGTCGCGCTCCTCGCGCAACTGCTGATCCTGGCAGCGGAAATCGATTAGAATCAAGGGGAAAGGAAGGTCCAACCAATGCGCCTGATTCGCCTCGCAACCGCGGCAGCTGTCGCCGCGCTTCTGCCCATCAGCCTGCTCGCTTCCGAGAAGGAAGGAGCCGAGGTTTTCAAGAAGAGCTGCGCCGTGTGCCACGGTGCGGATGCCACCGGAAACACGCCCGTCGGGAAGTCGATGAAGATCAAAGATCTGCACTCAGCCGAAGTGCAGGGCCTGTCGAAGGCCGACATGGTCAAAGTCGTCACCGACGGCAAAGGAAAGATGACCGGATTCAAGTCGAAGCTGACTGCCGCGCAGATCGACGACGTGGTCAGCTACATCCGCACGTTCAAGAAGTAACGCCTTCGGCACAGACGTTAGTCGTTAGTCTCTAGTCGTTAATCGTTCGCAGCTAACGACTGAAGACTAACGACTAACGACTGACGCCCCCCACAGCCGCACCAACTCCGCCGTCGCTGCGCGCATATCCTCCGCGCCGGCGACAGCGGAGACCACCGCCGCCCCGTCCGCACCCGCCCTCGCCGCCTCACCGATGTTGCCGCGCCCGATGCCGCCGATCGCGATGATCGGCATCGCCGGGAAGGTCGTGCGAACGTCGCGGATGCGTTGCGTGCCGACGGCGTCGCCGGCATCGGCTTTTGTCGAGGTCCCGTAGATCGCGCCGACGCCGAAGTACGACGCGTACGGCGCCGCCGCGATGCCTTCTTCGACGGTGCCGACGGAGACGCCGACGATCTTGTCGCCGACGAGACGCCGCACGTCGGCGGGACGCATGTCGTCCGGACCGACGTGAACGCCGTCGGCGTCGGATGCGAGCGCGACGTCGACGCGATCGTTGACGATGAAGAGCGCGGATTGCGTCATGCGGCGAATCCGCTTGGCGAGCTCGATGAGCCGCGGCGTTGGCAAGGTCTTCTCGCGCAGTTGCACGATGCGCGCGCCGCCCTCGAGCGCTGCGCCAATCGTCTCCTCGGCATCGCGGCGCGCGTCGGTGAGGACGTAGACGCCGCCGATCTTCATCGCGGCGCGAAGGTTTGCAGTCAGCATGTCTTTCGCCCTTTCG
>DASQGS010000278.1:0-9818 GCA_035632455.1 Thermoanaerobaculia bacterium
CGGCCGCCGCCAAGACCAGGGTGATCTTCTCGAGCACCTCGTAGAGACGCTTACCCCAACCGAGCCTGAGGGTGATATCTTCTCGACTTGACATGGCCGTCACCTCTCCCAGGAGTGTGCGCAAGCTGCCATTTCCCTACCCGCGTAACTGCGCCGTGGTATCTTGCAAGCTTGAGGCCCGACGCGCATGACAAGAACGCATGGTTCACCGCCGATAAGTATCATCGCGCATCGGGGTATGGGTCAGGGGCATGTTGATGAGGACAGCCCTCCTGAGAACACGCTACCCGCTTTCGAAGCCGGTTGGGCAAGCGGCGCAAGTGCATGTGAGCTCGATGTGCAACTGAGTCGCGATGGTAAGGTCATCGTCATCCACGATGACACCACCAACAGGACCGCGAACGCGAAGTGGCGGGTCGCAGAGCGGTCGGCGCTGGAGCTGGCGTCTCTGGACGCTGGCGGATGGAAAGGACCGCGTTGGGCGGGGATACGCATCCCGCTGCTGTCCGATGTTCTTGCAGCAATGCCATCGCCGGGACGACTCGTTGTCGAATTGAAGGACGGGATCGGGATCGTCGATCCCACGGCGGAGGTTGTTTGTGCATCGTGCCGTTCGCCCGAGGACATAGTATTCATTAGTTTCAATATCGAGAGTATCTCGGCGATGAAGCGGCGGCTGCCGGAATTCATCTGCTTACTGCTTGTCGAGCTTCGCGCCGACCACACGCAGGGACGCTGGATCGCCGGCTACTGCAAGGGCCGTTTGCGTCGTGCCGCGCGAGGACCAGGTGAATTTGGTTTTCTAAGCGAGATGATATCTGAAGCCGATCTCGACGGGATCGATTTGAATTTCGCAGCGCCACGAGACTTGGTCGACGCGTTTCTCCGCGAAGGTCGAATCGTCGTAACGTGGACGATCAATGATCCCTCTGTCGCTTTGGAGCTCGCTTCCATGGGTGTAGCGGGAATAACAACAGACCGTCCGGCTATGATTCGCGATGCCTTGCATGCCGGCGGTTTTCAGTGCAAATAAGGTCTTCCGGCACCGGAATGAACCTTCTCGGCGGCGTCGAGGAATCAGGGGCTACAAGCGCGTGTGAGCGAATGACACTCGGCTAATGCCTATTGCTGGCTCATTCCAATCGGACGATGCTGCCGGATCTCAACTTGAATCGGTACCATGCACGTCGAAATGGACACCTTCGTCGAGAGCCGGACCCGTGTTCGCTACAAGGACACCGATCAGATGGGAATCGCCCATCATGCGAATTACCTCGTGTGGTTCGAGATCGGCAGGACTGACCTCTGCCGTACCACCGGGCTCAGCTACCGCGACATCGAGCGGAGCGGGTTCGTGCTCGTAGTCACCGAGATCGGATGCCGCTTCCGCACTCCGTTTCACTACGACGACGAAGTCGTGATTCGAACGTGGGTGAGCGACGTTGCCAGCCGCGCGATCCGCTTCGAGTACGAATTGCGCGACGGCAGCGAAGAGCCGGTCCGGGCATCCGGCTTCAGCAACCACATCTGGCTCGCCCGCGACACGTGGCGGCCGGTGAAGGCAGATCCAGAGATCGTGAAGCTGTTCCTCGCGATGAAGCAGTGAGTAGTGACTCACCTCAACCCCACCTCGTACATCTCCATCTTCGCCCCCTGCAGATACTTATCGAACCAATTCACGATGTGCTCGAGCCGCTCCACGCGATGCCACGGCTTGCCCGAGCGCGAGAGCTCGTGGCTCTCGTCGGGGAACCGGATCATCACCGTCGGCACGTGCCGGTACTTCAGCGCCCGGAACATCTGTTCGCCGCCGCTCATGGGCGGCGTGCGGTAGTCGGCCTCGCCTTCGATCAGCATCAGCGGAGTCTTGACGCGATCGATGAACGTGATGGGCGACCGGGCGTCGAAGTCGGCGCGATCCTCCCACGGCGCCTTGTGAAACCACGTCGGCTGGAAGAGCGTGAAGTCCGCCGTGTACCAGAAATCGCTCCAACTGGCGATTGAGCGCTGTGCCACCGCCGCGGCGAAGCGATCGGTCTGCGAGACGATCCAGTTCGTCAGGATGCCACCGCCGCTGCCGCCCGTCACGCCGAGCTTCTTGGGATCGACGTAACCGCGGCGGATCAGATCGTCGACGCCGGCCATGAGGTCGTTGTAGTCGTTGCCCGGGTAGTGGTACTGGATGACATTTCCGAATTCCTGACCATACGACGTGCTGCCGCGCGGATTCGGATAGAGTACGACATAGCCCTTCGCCGCCATCCATTGGAATTCGTGGTCGAACGCATAGCCGTACGCCGCGTGGGGGCCGCCGTGGATATTGAGGATCAGCGGGTACTTCTTCGACGGATCGAAATGCGGCGGTTTCTGGATCCAGGCCTCGATCTTCCGGCCGTCCGAGGTCGTGTACCAGATCTCCTCGGGCTCCGTCAGATCGAGCTGCTCGAAGAGCTTCGCGTTCACATCCGTCAGACGATGGATCGCGCCGCTGTCTTCGATGCGGCAGAGGTCGCCGATGATCGTCGGCGTGGAGACGATGGCCACGGTGGCCGATCGCGATGGGTTCGACGCCCAGCCGGCGAGGTCGTGGCTGCCGCTGGTCCAGGGCGAGATCTTTCCGCTGGCCACCTCGGCGCGAT
The DNA here is from genome assembly GCA_035632455.1 of Thermoanaerobaculia bacterium. GTDB lineage: Bacteria > Acidobacteriota > Thermoanaerobaculia > Gp7-AA8 > Gp7-AA8 > DASQGS01. The sequence goes on from DASQGS010000278.1 coordinate 2,640, forward strand.
GGAAGTTCACCGTTCCCTTCTCGGCCGAGGCGAAGACGATCGAGGTTCCATCCGGCGACCAAAGCAAGGGAGCGCGCCCGCCGCCGCGCGGCGCGTGTTGATCGCCCGTGAGTCCGCCGCCAACATCGTAGTCGTAGGTGGCGGTCAGGTTCTTCGCGGTGCTCCCGGGCGCCGAGGCGGTGACGTAGAGGTGAGGCTGCGTGTACGACTGCACCGGCGTCGATGGACTGCCGATGAACGCGACCGATCTTCCGTCGGGACTCACTGCGATGCTTCCGATCGTGCCGCCGATCGTGGTGATCTGCGCGATCTCCCCGCCGCCCGCGGGAATTGCGTAAAGATCCGTGCGCCTCGGTTCGTAATACGTTTCGTGCATGCGCAGCGACACGAAGAAGATCCGCGCGCCGTCGGGGCTCCAGATGAAGTCGTCCTCCTCGAAGTCGCCGGTCGTGATCTGCTTCGGCGTGGGCGCTTCATCGGCATCGTCGGCCACAGCGACGGTCCAGATGTGATGATGGCGTTTCGGGTCGCGATAGCCGGCACCGTTCGATCGGTAGGCGGCCTGGTTGATGATGCGGACGTCGCTCTGATGCTCGTCGCTCTCGCCCTTCTTCTTGTCCTTCTTTGCGAGATCTTCGTCCGTCGCGTCGCAGCCGAAGGCGATGCTCTTGCCGTCAGGCGACCACGCCGGCGCACTCGCAGCCCGCGGCAGCGAGGTCAGCGCGCGCGGCTCGCCGCCGGCCAGCGAGAGGAGGTAGATCTGCGCCTGCTGTGCGCCGTCCTTCTCGGCGGAGCGGAGGAACGCCAGCCGCCGCCCGTCCGGCGACCATCGCGGCGCCGTGTCGGCAGGTCCATTCGTGATCCGCTGCGGCGTGTCGCCGGCGCGGCTGGACACGCTCCAGATCGACGTCTCGTACCGGTCCTTCTTCGAGTCGACCGTTACCCGCACGAACGCCACTCGCGAACCGTCCGGCGACACCTCCGGATCGGCGATCCAGGTGAAGCTGAAGAGATCCTTCTCCGTGATCAACCGCTTCCCCGCCGCCTCGGCGGCGACGGCAACGAGCAGCACAAGAACCAGCGTGATCGATGCGCGCAATCTGACGTTCATCAGCACTCCTCTTTTCGAAGCGGTCATGGTAACCCCGAGGGCGAGGGGCCGAACTTTGTAAGTTCGGTCCCGGTGCTTGGCAGGATGTACGGCGAGCGACCTCGAAACTCCTGGATGCGAACGTGCTCGTATCGGCGTGCGGCCCAGCGCGGCTGGGCCCTACGTTCGGTCGCCACGATCTGTTCGTAGGGCCCAGCTTCGCTAGCCGATCCCGAAAAATGAAACCTCCCTCGACCATCGCTGGTAATGCTCATCGAAGGCAATGCGAGAATCCACATCCACGGTCCTGCATCCACTCTCCTGCGCCTTGTTGGACGCCGGACCCGGCGGTCGGAGCGATGTCATGACAGATGCACGGCTGGAACGATTCGCAGATGGCGATCTCGCCGCCTTCGAATCGTTGTTCCGCGAGTTCCAAGGCGAGGTCTACGGTTGGATTGTTCGCATGGTGCGCGACCGCGGCGCCGCCGAGGAGCTCACGGTCGAGACCTTCCTGCGGATCTATAACGCCCGGGCAAGGTTCGATGCGGGCCGCAGCTTTCCCGCTTGGGCGCGGCGCATCGCCAGCAACCTCGCGCTGAGCTACCTGAAATCGCATCCGGCGCGTCCGGAGACGCCGGTCGAGCCGCCCGGCGAGGCGCCGGAAGATCCGGCCATCCGCCGCGAGACGCGGGAATCGATCGCGACGGCTTTTCGCGCGCTGCCGGCGAAGCTGCAGGCTGTGGCTTCGCTGGCGCTGATCGAGCAACAGAGCTACGACGACATCGCCGACGGCCTCGGCATCTCGGTCGGCGCCGTCAAATCGCGGGTCTTCCGCGCCGTTCGAATCCTGCGAACGAAATTGAAGAGGATGGGAATCCAGCCATGAACGACGATCGAATGAAAGAACTGCTGCGCCGCGCCATCGCGCCTGTCGACGTCGAGCCGAAGCGCGACCTCTGGTACGACATGCGCCGGCGCATCGACGAGCGGACGCTCCGCCTGACGTGGCTCGATTGGGCCCTCCTCGTCGCCACGCTCACGTTCTGCGCCGCTTTTCCGGAGTCGATCCTTCCCTTGCTGTATCACCTGTGACCGTAGGGCAAGCCGCGCTGGGCCGCATGTGTAGGGCCCAGCCGCGCTGGCCAAACCAAGGAGGTCTTATGAACCAACATCCATATCTTCGCGCCTACATGGCCGGCATCGTCATTCCGACGCTGGTCCTTCTCGTCGCCGTGAGCGCCTTCATCATCGCGCGCTACGTCTTCGCCATGCCGCTGGCGGTCGAACGAGTGATCATCTTCCCGCTGGTCTTCGTGCCGAACATCTGGGGTTTGTGGAACATACTGTACGTCGCGTTGCTCTCGCACCGTCCCCATACGCTGGGAGTGTTCGGTGCGCTGCTGCCCCTCATCCTCGTGCCTGGCGGATGGCTCGTCACGCGACTGGTCGCCTTTCCCTTGCCAACATTCGCGCCGCTGGCGCTGCCGTTCCTTATTCCGGTGGTGATGGTCGTCTACTACCTCATCTGGAAGTACCTCGTCGGCGCGCTGAACTCGATCGTAGGCATCTCGGAGTGACCTACATAGACTGCGGCAGCTCGCTGCTATGGACTGCGGTGGCTCGCCACCGCTTTCGTTGACCACGTGCTCGAATCAACACCCTCGCGCTGAACCTCGTGCATTTTCTAACCGCTCCTCACCCACACGGCTCCGGCCACGCCGCGGACGCGAATCCCGGCACGGCCCGAGCCAGCTCCCCACGCAGAGCCGTTCCTCGGGCGCATAGTCGATCGGATCGGGCTCGGCATCGTGCGGCTGCCGAAAAAGATCGCGGAGATTGAGGCGCGAGTTGATGGCATCGGGAAACGGCCGGTAATTCGCAGTGCGATCGAATGAGGCGTAGAGATCGAAGCAGTAGCCGACGTCGGTGACGATGAGGAACGGCGGCGGATCGTCGATCGAGCGCGCATATTTCAGCGCCTGACCGTAGGCGTCCTGCATGGCGATGTACCACGCCGGGGTGCCGCGCTTCGCCGTACCGAGGCGCGACCCGCCTTGCTCCGAGCCCTGCTTGGCCTCGAGGATGAAGTGGCCGCGCTTGTAGAGATCGATGAAGCCGATGGTGTGCTGCCGGCCTTCGTGGGGAATCCCGACAAGTTTCTCGAACACGTAGGCGTCGCGTTCTTCATCGGACGTCGCGGCATGCGGGGCGCCGACGTTGAGGACATCGCAGAGGTCGTTCAGAAACGACTGAGCATTCGACCGCTCGGCCGCCGCGGAGTCGCGCCATTTGTCGAGGAACTCGGAGGGAGTCACGCGGTGAGAGTGTAACGGACGGAGAGGTGGATGCCTATGGAGTGCGGCGGCGCTCAGAATGTCCAAACTCCAGCGCGGCGGCCGAGCCGACGCAGTCCATGGCGTTCGCGAGGAGGCACTGTTTCGAGTACGCTAGCGCCAGCCGCGCGACCCGGATGCCTGTGCGCGCGAGATCGAGGAGGCCCACACCATGGAGAGAAAGAAAGCTGCTGCGGCTCGCGCGTCGATCAACGGGCCGCGATCTGAATCAACGGTGAAGAGGCCGCCACGGCGGACAACGGCGAAGGATCTCCTGCCGCACGCCAAAGGATGGGCGGGTGACGATCTTGAGGAAGTCATGAGAGTCGTGAAGCAGACGCGGTCGAAAGCGCGCTTCTAGCCCGAGTCGAAAGTGTACCTGCTGGACACGAACACGTGTTTCCGGCTCGTGGCCTCCGAACGCCGGGCCGTGGAAGCGCTGCGCAGGCTCGGGAAAGAGCGAGTGGTCACCGCTGCGGTTGTCGCGGGCGAGCTGTTGTACGGTGCCAGCATCTCCGAACGGAAGGCTGAGAACCTCCATGCGCTCTCCGGTTTTCTCGCGGCGATCGAGATCCTCCGAGTTGGCAGGACGACAGCGGCCGCATATGCCAACCTCAAATCACGGCTTCTTGAGCGCTTCGGGCCGCGGGCCAAGCTCGCCCGGCGACAGTTCGATCTAAAGCGTCTTGGATTTCATGACAACGACCTGTGGATCGCCGCGTCCGCTCTGGAGTCGGATGCGACCATCGTTTCGGACGACCGCGCTTTCGTACGCATGCGTGAGGCCGACGCCAGGCTTGAGGTCGTGAGCTGGGACCAGGAGTCGTGATCGAGCCGTTTCTCAATTCTCCTTCAACGTCTCACTTCTCGATTCGTCTCCAGCCACGGGCGAGGGCGAGTCCTTTCCTTCAATTCTGCGTTCTGTATTCCCAGAGTGAAGCAGGCAGGTAGGTGGAGAGCGGTCGCGCTCTTGCGCCGAAAAGCGGCGGCGAGCCTCCGCACTCCATAGCCCTTGACAATCTCGGTTTGCAGACTTACTGTATTAGGTGCCTAGTACACAGTGTCACCGCAGAAGGAGCGACCATGAACCGTCATATCACCCTGTTCTTTCTTCTATTTGCCATCGTCCCGTCCGTCGTGACCCGGGCCGCGGGGCCGTATGTGCCTACTGACGCCGAGCGGGCGCGGTGGACCATGCACGATATGCGGAGCTGGCAGATCGCGCTCGGCGCATACAAGCTGGACCATGGCTCGTTCCCCGACGCCAAGACCCTCGAGCAGGCCCGCGATGCCGTGCAGCCGGTCTACATCGCCCATGCGCCGATGCACGATGCCTGGGGCAATGCCTATCGTTACGAGTCCGACGCCAAGGACGGATTCCGCATCGTCAGCGCCGGGGCCGATGGGAAATTCCAGCCTGAGACGTGGTCGACGGGCGGCCGAACGGCATCGTGGGCAGACGATGCCGTCATCACCGGCAGCGGGCGCTGGCTCTTCCGCATGTGGGATCTGACGAAGTAGAGGACCCATGTTCACCATCAACCCCACAGACCCGGCACCGATCTGGCGACAGATCGAGGAAGGCATCCGGCGGCTCATCGCGCTCGGCGCGCTCACGCCGGGCGCCGCCGTGCCATCCGTCCGCGACCTGGCCCGCGATCTCCGCGTCAACCCGAACACCGTCGCCCGCGCGTACCAGCGGCTCACCGAAGGGGGAGTGCTGATCGTGAAGCGCGGCGAGGGAACGTACGTCGCCGATCAACCGGCGCAACCCAGAAAGGCCGAGCGCAATGAAGCGTTGCGCGAGGCTGCGATGCGATACGCGAGCAGCGCCATCGCCATCGGCGCCGAGATCGACGCTGCCGTCGAGGAGCTCGAGAGCGCGTACGACCGCGTCGTCCGCAACCACAGGAGGAGAGCATGAGCGAGGCAGCGATTCAGGTTTCCGATCTCACGGTGCGGTACGGCCGCAACATCGCCGTCGACGGCGTCGGCCTGAACGCCGCCCGAGGATCGGTCTACGCGCTCGTCGGCCGCAATGGCGCGGGCAAATCATCGCTGGTGCGCTGCCTGCTGGGCCAGCAGAAACCGAACGCCGGAAGCACGCGGCTGTTCGGCGAGGACTCGTGGAAGCGGCGCGCGACGCTGATGCAGCGCGTCGGCGTGGTGAGCGAAGAAGCGGATGCGCCGCCGGAGATGAGCGTCGCCACGATCATGCGCTTCTGCGCGCGCCTCTATGCGCGATGGGATCAGAACAGCGTCGACGCGCGCCTGCGCGCGTTCGGCATTCCTCCGGCGAACCGATTCGGCAGCCTCTCCAAAGGGCAGAAGAAGGAGGTTGCGCTGGCGCTCGCGCTGGCGATCTCGCCGGAGTTGCTGATCCTCGACGATCCGACCCTCGGGCTCGACGTCGTGGCCCGCAAGTCGCTGTTCGAGGAAGTGATCGGCGATCTCGCCGACCGCGGCACCACGGTGTTCATCACCACGCATGATCTCGCGGGCGTCGAGACCTTCGCGGATCGCGTGGGCATGTTGCGCTACGGCAAGCTCGTGCTCGACGAAGAAGTGGATGCGCTCAAATCGCGGTTTCGCCGCATCCGGTTTCCAATGCAGCCGGTGGCGTTCGACGCTGGAGCGCTGCGGGCAACGGCCATCCGCAGTTGGGGCGGCGGCGCCGAGGCCATCGTCAGCAACTACGATGACATCGCCTTCGAGCATCTGCGGAGCACCAAGGACATCGGTGCCGCTGAGGTCGTGCCGATGTCGCTCGAGGAAATCTTCATCGCCGTCGCCGCCGAGAGTGGGGGTGACCAGTGAGAAACACACTCGTCATCGCATGGCGCGAGCTCGAGGAGCGGCGCCTCGTTCCGGTGGCTGCGATCGCGTTCGCGCTGCTGCCCATCGTTCTAGCCATGATTCCAGGGATCGGCGGGAAATCGCCGCGCGACGCGATCACGATCGGCTCGGTGGTTCTGTCGATCTGTTTCACGCTCGGTCTGGCCGCGATCCTCGGAGTATCGATCGTCGGACGCGATCTGTCAGAGGGAAGGATGTCGTTCTACTTCTCGCGACCGGTCGGGGCGGCATCGATCTGGGCCGGGAAGGTGATGGCCGCGGCGATTCTGATCGCCCTCTCCTTCCTTCTGATTGGAGCCCCGGCGCGATTTTTCGGAGACGCCGCCTGGACTCAGTTCTGGCAGCTCACGCAAGTCCTGCCTTCCTTCGCCATCGGGGGAACCGGCGGCGGCATCGTGCTGGGAACCGCGCTGGTCCTCTTTTTCGTGGCCCACATGCTCGGGACAATCGTTCGCTCGCGATCGCCGCTGATCGTTCTCGATTTCGTGGCCGCGGTCATGTGCGGCGTCGCCGTGCCGTTTCTCATCCGCCCGTTGCTGGCCGGTTGGGCGCGAGGGCTGGCGGTGGCCCTCGGAACGGGCCTCGGATGCGCGTTTGTCATCGTGCTCGCCTGCGCCGGTGCATGGCAGCTCGCGCACGGCAGGACCGATCGGAAGCGCAATCACTCCGCGCTGTCGCAATTCCTCTGGTCGTCAATGGCCATTGTGCTCATCCTCGGAGCGGCGTTCGTTACCTGGGTCGTCTCCGCCAAGCCAAATGACTTGAACGCTGCGATCCTCGGTCAACGGGCGCCGGCAGGTCCGTGGCTCGTTCTTATGGGCCGGGCTGCAAATCGCGGCGATTATCGGGCCGGCTTTCTCGTAAACAGCGAAACCGGCGACTTCACGCGCTTCGATC
>DASQGS010000279.1:0-3696 GCA_035632455.1 Thermoanaerobaculia bacterium
CCGTCGAGAACCGGGCCCGCCACGGCGAAGCATGCGCTGTCGATCGGCGTGGGATCGAGCGCCACGAACTCGTGCAGCATGGCGTCGAAGGTCGGAAAGCTCCCGCTCTCATAACGCCGCTCCAACGCAACCACTCGCTGCGCCCCTCGAACATCGACGAGCTGCAGCAGCGTCTTCGTCCCCCCGACATCGCCCGCGATGATTCTCAAGACTTCACCCGTACGGATTCTCATCCGCGCTCGTGCCGTAGATCGCCGGGAGCGGCACGTCGAGCAGGCGGAGGTAGAGCGAAAGCTGACCGCGGTGATGGTACGAGTGATTGAGCAGAATAGTGCGGATCACGGCGATCTTCGGCATCGTCGTCAGCACGCGCTCGCCGGCCATCATGGTGAACGGCGCCACCAGATCGGCGTCGCTCATGCCGTCGATGAGCGCGCGGATCTCGGCGATGTTCTTCTTGAACACCCCGATGGCATCGCCGGCATTCGGAGCCGGTCCGGGCCGCGCCGTGGTGGCGTCGTACGAGCCTCGCCGCAGCATGATCGCCACACGCTCGGGAATGGTGGCCAAGTGCCAGCAAAGCGCGCCGAGGGTCATCGACTTCGGATGCGGCGTCCAATCGAGCTTGTCGGAGGGAGCGCGCACGATCATCCGAATCGTCGACTTGCTCTCGCGGTCGATCTCGCCAAGGATGGGGTCGTTCAGTCGCATGGTGTTCCTTTCCGGTTGATCCCGTTGTTGTTTCGGCAATTCTCGCAGAATCGCGGTGCCGCGAGTGTTATACGCAGAGTCACAAGACTTTGCGTATAATTCTCGGCATGTTCACCCGAATCCCTGAGACCGTTCAGACGCTCTACGCGGAACTGCTCGACCAACTCAGGCAACTCGAGTCGCCGCTTGGGACCATGCCGCAGGGCGGGAGCTTTGTCTCGAAATCGATCCGCGGAGCTCGTTACTGGTACCAGCAAACGATGGAGGGCGAGCGGAAGCGGCAGAAATACCTGGGCCGCGAGACGCCTGAGCTCATCGAGGCGATGGATCAGGCGAAGGAGCGCCGCCACGCCGAGTCGGACGACATCAAACGGCGGCGAGAGCTTGTAGCCATGTTGCGGACGGGCGGCATGGCCCACGAGCCCGCGCCGATCGCCGCCGTTGTGCGGATCCTCGCACGCGCCGGCGTCTTCCATCTCGGCGGAGTCCTCGTCGGGACGCAAGCGTTTTCCTGCCACGCCAACATGCTCGGCATCCGTTTCGAGATGCAGTCGCTGCGGACCGCAGACGTGGATGTCGCGCAGGATGCCTCCATCGCCCTCGCTGTTTCCGAAGAGCCGCCGGTCCAGATCCTCGAAGAGCTTCGTCGCGAGGAGCCGAGGTTCGTCGCCGTGCCGGGCTTCTCTCAGCGGGAGCCGAGTACGTCGTTCAAAGTGCGCGGCCGCGACCTCCGCGTCGATTTCCTCACGCCGATGATCGCCAACAGAACGCGTCCGGTATTCCTCCGCCACCTAGGCGTGGCCGCGCAACCGCTCGCAGGCCTCGACTATCTAATTGAGACGACGGTCGACGCGGCAGTTCTCGCGAACAGCGGCGTCCTCGTGCTCGTCCCTCAGCCCGGCCGCTTCGCGCTGCACAAGTTGTGGCTCGCCTCGCAGCGCCCAGCCTCGGATCAGGCGAAGGCGCGCAAAGATCTCCGCCAGGCGGAGCAACTCCTCGACGCTCTCGCAATGGATCGGCCGGCGGACATCGACGAGGCGTTCGCGGCGTTGGCATCGCGAGCACGCATGGCCAACTCGGTTCGCAAAGCGCTCGGTAAGATCGCAGGTGATGTGCGTGACCGGGTCGTTGCGACTGTTCCTTCGTTGAAATGAAGGATCGGACCGATCCGACCGATCGGTCTGATCCCGGGCCCCTCACTCCACCGGACTCTCCGGCGGAAACCCAAAGCTCAGCCGCACGGCGGCGTACTCGGGATTACGCGAGCCGTCACGACACCGGATGATCAGCGGCGGCTCGACGATCGGGCTGATCGCCATCTGTTCGTTGAAGCGCTCCGGCAGGTCGATCGCGCGGGCGGCGGCGAAGAGGGAGATCGAGGGCTCCTCGCCTTCCTTGAAGATCACATCGCGGCGGCGCAGCAGCGTGAGCCCCGCGTCGCTCAAAGCGGCGCGGGCGCGCCCGATTTGAGCGGCGGGATACACGAACGCGAGGATGCCGCCGGGAGCGAGGATTTGCGCGGCCGTGGCGGCGTAATCGGCGATGCTCCCGCGGATCTCGATGCGTGCAGGCACGGCCTGCGGATGATCGGCGGCCGAGGCCGTACCTTGCGGGAAATACGGCGGCGAGCCGGTCACGAGATCGAACGGCGGCTCGTGCGCGAGAATCGCCACGTCGCGGAGGTCGCCCTCGATCACCCTGAATCGCGACTCGAGCCCGTTGTAGCGAATGCTCTTTCGCGCCAGCCGCACCGAGACCGGCTGCGCCTCGACCGTCGTCACGTGCGCGCCGGGCAGCCGCCACGCCACGATCATCGCCACCGAGCCGATGCCCGATCCGAGATCGGCGGCTCGCTCGACCCGCGGCGCCCACTGCGTCGCGTACCACGCCGTCAGCACGTCATCGGTCGAGTAGCGGTGTCCCTTCGCGTACTGAAAGATGCGGTAATGGCCGCAGAGGTAGTCGAGTGTCTCGCCATCCTCGGGCTCGTCGCCGGCGACCGGGCCGGGCGGCAGCGGCCCCGGCCGCCGCCATCCGCGATAGGAATGGTTGGGCACGGGAGGGATTGTGTGAGATGGACTACTCGATGTGGAAGATCTTCTTCAGCGCGTCGACGTTGGGATCGACGAACAGGCGTCCATCGATCTCGACCGCCGGGTCGGTGCCGAGGCGAAATGTCTTGGACTTGAGACCCTCGGGCTGAACCAGCTCATGATCCACGTGATACTGCGATAAGAACCCCGCGATCAGCGTCGTCTTCTGCTGCCGGCTGCCGGGGAAAAATCGTACGTTCATTCCTCCCCCTCCCCTCTCACCCATCATTTGGCTCCTAACAAAGCTCATGAACCTTAAACCTGCACACAAGCGATGTCAAACAACACGCCTGAACGGCGGTCGGCTCCGAGCGCTTCCAGGTCAGCATTTGCCCTCGGCAAGCGCCGACAGATCACCCGTTTGCAATAATCGGCGCAAGAATCTGGAAGCCGTATTTCCGTAATGCCTTCTGCCCGCCCTCATGCCTTCATCGCGGCCGCCACCCTCGCCGGCGTCATCGGCAGGCGGTACATCCTCACGCCTGTCGCGTCGAACACCGCGTTCGCGATCACGGCGCCCATCGGGACGATGGCCGGTTCGCCGCCGCCCTGCGGGGCGAGGTCATCGTTCTTGACCAGCACCGTCTCGATGTGCGGCACCGCGGCAAACCGCGGGAGCTCGTAGGTGTCGAAGTTCTTGTCGAGGATCTCGCCGCCGCGGAACCTGAGCTCCTCGCTCAGCACGTAGCCGAGGCCCATGTTGATGCAGCCGATCATCTGCGCTTTCGCTCCCTCCGGATTGATGACGAGCCCCATGTCCTGCGCGGCGACGACGCGTTTGACGGTGATCGCGCCCGTCTTCTTGTCGACCGCGACCTCGGCGGCCAGCGCCGAATAAGCGCCGGCGTCGAGGCCGACGGCAATCGCGCGGCCCTGTCCGGACGGTCCCGCT
>DASQGS010000280.1:0-11152 GCA_035632455.1 Thermoanaerobaculia bacterium
AATCGGGAGTCCAGCGCGACATTCTGACCCGTCAGCCCGTTCGCCGGCCCGAGTAGAACGTCTCGCCTCCGTCGCGCAGCGATACCAGAAAAAACCGGCAATATCAGAAAGGTCGATTCCTTCACAGCCTCTCAGGATGACACAAGCTGCACATTGAACCGGAACCGAATCACATCTCATCACGATGAACGCCGCCCCGAAGCGCCGCGAATCACGTTACGATTGCGCTCGGAGGAACATCGATGACGACCCGCCGCGCGAACTGGCTGATCTGGGCAGGATTCGTTCTCACCCCGATCGCATTCTTCAGCTACATCTTTTTCTTCTCCCGATTCGTCGTCACACGCGACGTGCCATGGACCGCTTTCCTGCTGTTCGCCGCTGCCGCGATACTGCTGATCGGCGGCCTGCGCCGGGCGTTTGCGCGCGAAAGCGCGTATCGAGGACGAATCGCTGGACCGATTCTCGCGATAGTGAGTGCCGGCATCATGGTGTTGGCGGTCTTCGGGATCTACGTCGGATCGCGCCTTCCCGCTTCTCCCGGCGCCCCGCGCGTCGGACAGAATGCTCCGCCGTTCGTCATGCTCGACACGAACAAGCGCGCGGTGTCGCTGTCGGATCTCCTCACAGCGCCGGTCGCGGGACATGCGCCGAAAGGCGTGCTGCTCGTCTTCTATCGCGGCTACTGGTGACCATTCTGCAACTCCGAGTTACGGGGTATCGAGCAGAATCTCCAAACACTCGAAGCCATGGGCGTGAGGCCGGTGGCGATCAGCGTCGATTCGCCTGAGGTATCGCGCGACCTTTGCCAGAAGGCCGGCTATACCTATCCGTTCCTATCCGATCCGAACACGGAGGTCATCACGCGTTACGGATTGCTCCACCGCGGCAAGGGACTTGATGGACATGACATCGCCCGCCCCGCGGAGCTCTTGGTGGACTCGACCGGAACGGTGCGCTGGGTCAACCTGACCGAGGACCTTCGCGTGCGGGCGCGGCCGGAGCAGATCATCGAGGCAGCGAGGGCGCTGCGATAGAAGCGGCGTGCGCCAGAATCTCGGTTTACCTTGAAAATTGATCGACAGGTGCTCAATTCTCAAGCATTTGTTGGACGCGGCCTTTTGGGGACGTGGAGTCAGGCTATCGAGAGTGGTCACCGCAGCGGGAACGCCCGGGACGCCCCCGCTCCGCGAATCAGACCGGCACTTGGAAGGCCGGGCCCGCGTTCTGCGTTCACGGGATCAAACGCCATCGCTGGGATCGAGGCCAGGCATTTCCTTGTTCGCGATGGCATCGGCCTGCAACCTTCGGCCCTCCAAACCGTTCAATAGCGCAAGACAGCGTCTCGGCATTGCCGCCGTGATGAGAGGCGAATCAAAGTATGAGTGACGTTCTGACTTCCCTTTCCAAGCCGAAGAAATCGAGGAAGAAGCTGTACATCTTCATCGCGCTCGCGCTCGTGGTGGTGATCGCCGTCGCGTCCGCGGCGGTGTCGCGCAAGCGGGAGAAGCCGATCCCCATCACGACCGACAAGGCTTTCCGCAAGACCATTACGCAACTCGTCACGGCCACGGGGAAGATTCAGCCGGAGATCGAGGTCAAAATCTCTCCCGAGGTGTCCGGGGAAATCATCGAGATCCCGGTCAAGGAAGGGCAGATCGTGCACAAGGGCGACCTGCTACTCAAGATCAAGCCGGACGCTTACCGAGCGCAGGTCGAGGCTCAGGAGGCCGCGCTGAGCTCGGCGCGCGCCGCGAGCGTCCAGCATCGGGCCGAGCTGGACAAGGCGGACAAGGACTACCGCCGGGCCAGGAACCTCTTCGAGCGGGGTCTGCTCTCGGAGGCGGACCGGAACGTCGCGCAGACGAACTTCGACATCGCTCATGCCGCCCTCGACTCTTCGTTGTTCGAGATCAAGCGGGCCGATGGTGCGCTGCGCCAGATTCAGGACGCGCTTTCGAAGACGGTGATTTTCTCGCCCTCGGATGGAACCATCAGCGCGCTGCCCAGCCGCCAGGGTGAACGGGTCGTCGGCACGAGCCAGTTCGCCGGCACTGAGGTCATGCGCATCGCCGACCTCAACAGCATGGAAGCGCGGGTCAACGTCAATGAGAACGACGTCGTCAACGTAAAAGTCGGAGACACGGCGCTGATCAGCGTCGACGCTTATCCCGATCGCAAGATCGGCGGCGTAGTTCGTGAGATCGCCAGCACGGCTACGACGAACAATGCCGGAACGCAGGAGCAGGTCACGAACTTCGAGGTCAAGATCCGGATCTCGGATCGCTCCGTGATCCTACGACCCGGCATGAGTGCCACTGCCGACATCGCGACGGCGACCGTCCAAAGCGCCGTGGCGGTGCCGATCCAAAGCGTCACAGTGCGAAGCACCGACAGCTCTCTCTCTCCCGAGGAGCGGGAGAAGCAGCGCGCCAAGCAGGTTGCGAGCGAGGGGGACAATCGTGCTAACGTCACGAACGAGACACAGGAAAAGCAGAAGGCCCGCGAACAACGCGAGAAACTGCAGCGCGTCGTCTTCGTCAAGAGCGGCGGAACGGTCCGCATGCAGAGGGTCGAGACCGGTATCGCCGACAGCACCTACATGGAGATCAAGAACGGCATCAAGCCGGGCGACGAAGTGGTCTCCGGCAGCTACACGGCCATCAGCCGCAAACTGAAGGACGGATCGAAGGTCGAGATCGAGACGCCTGGGAAGAGCTGAGAGGACCAGCATGCACAGAGTCCTCCGCCGCCTTCTAATGACCGACCTTCTCACGGAGATCGGAGAGAGCTTTCGTATCGGTTTTTCGCAGATCCGAGCTCATAAGATGCGATCGATCCTCACGGCTCTCGGCGTGATCATCGGCATCATCGCTGTGACCCTGATGGGCTCTGCCATCGGTGGCATCGAGACCGGATTCGAGAACAGCCTTTCGGTCATTGGCGACGATGTTCTCTATGTCGAGAAGTGGCCTTGGCACAACGTTGAGGATTGGTGGAACTATCGGAACCGCCGAGTGATGCAGGTGCAATACGCTGAGGAGCTTAAGCGCATTATCGTCGCGACGCCGAACTCGCAGCTCATTACAGCCGTGCCGACGCTGAACACGATTCGCAATGTCAAGTTCGCCGACAACGAGGTTCGCGGCGTGTTCACGCAAGGCACCACCGACGAGTTCCTGGTTACCTCCACAGCTCAATTCAAAGAAGGACGTTTTCTAACCGAGATCGAGTCGCGCGGTGGGCGCAATGTCTGCATTCTTGGTTACGATGTCGCGGAGGTCCTCTTTCCGAACCGCTCCGCACTCGGAGAGACCGTCCTGATCAGCGGCAACCCCTTCCGCGTCGTCGGTGTCTTTGCCAAGCAGGGAACATTCCTCGGGTTGTTCAGTTGGGACAATCAGACCGTCGTTCCACTCTCAGCATTCATGAAGACCTTCAGCGCCCGCCTCGATACGTCCATCCGAGTGAAGGTCAAGGACAAGAACCACATGCAGGAGGCGCGCGACGAGCTCACCGGCGCGATGCGCAGAGTGCGCGGGCTGAGGCCTGAACAGAAGGACGATTTCGAGATCAACGAGCAGCAGGCGCTCCGCACCACCATCGAGCCAGTCAAGGCCGGTATCGCTGCGGCCGGCCTTTTCGTTACAGGCCTGGCGCTCTTTGTGGGCGCCATCGGGATCATGAACATCACTTACGTCAGTGTGAAGGAGCGGACGCGAGAGATCGGGACGCGCAAGGCTCTCGGCGCGAGGCGCCGCACGATCCTGCTGCAATTCCTGATCGAGGCTGTGTCGATCTGTTTGATCGGCGGTGCCGTCGGCCTGGCGCTTTCTTATGCCATGTGTGCGGGCGTGACGTTGGCGTTCCCGTCGTTTCCAATGAGCTTCTCCGTCGCGCTCGTGATCGTGGGCATGTTCGTCTCGACACTCACCGGAATCGTCTCGGGATTCGCCCCGGCATTATCGGCATCGCGGCTCGATCCGATTGAGGCCCTTCGCTACGAGTAATGAGGCTCTGAAGTGTACTTATCCGAGATTTTCAGAATGGCGCTCGGCGCGCTGCGGACCAACAAGCTCCGCTCGGCGCTGACCATGCTCGGCATCGCCATCGGCGTCTTCTCGGTTATCGGCGTCATGACGGCGCTGAGCGTGATCTCCGGGTCGATCGAGCAGGGGCTCAGCTTTCTCGGCAGCAATATCTTCCAATTTGCCAAATACCCGGTCATCAATTCCGGCGGAAGTAATGAGGAGAAATACGCCAACCGGAAGAACATCACGCTCGACAATGGCAACGAGTTCAAGCGATTGATGGAAGGGCAGGCGAGTGCCATCTGCCTCAAGGTATTCGACGCCGGCAAGCCCGTGAGCTTCGAGCGGCAGAAGATTCAGGGTCTGACCGTTGTCGGTACGAACGACGCTTTTCTCCTTGCGAACAGCTACACGCTCGGATACGGCCGGAACATCTCGCCCGAGGACGTTGACCTTGGGCGTTCGGTGGCGGTCGTCGGCATGGACGTGCAGAAGAAGCTCTTCCCGAACCAGACTCCGCTGGGTAAGACGGTGAAGGTGAACGAGAAGCCGTACATGATCATCGGCGTTCTTGGGGAGAAAGGTTCGTCATTCGGGCAGAGTCAGGACAACCTCGTCCTCGTGCCTATTACGAAGTACTTCTCGGATTTCGGCAACGCCAACCGCACTGTGAATATCGCAATTCAATCGACGTCCCAGGCCACTTACAACCAGACGCTCGACAAAGCAATCGGTGCGATGCGCGTGGCGCGGGGACTGAAACTAGGACAGGACAACGACTTCGAGATCTACTCGAACGACACGCTGATCTCCGCCTTCGCCTCGATCGCTGACCAGGTGCGAATCGGTGCCTTCGTCGTCAGCGCCATTGCGTTGCTCGCAGCCGGCATTGGCATTATGAACATCATGCTTGTGAGCGTGACCGAACGGACACGTGAGATCGGCGTGCGAAAAGCGATCGGCGCCCGCAGGTTCGACATCGGCAAGCAGTTCCTGATCGAAGCGATCGTCCTCTCCGAGGTGGGAGGATTGGCCGGCATCCTATGCGGCGTCCTCGGCGGCAACGGCGTGGCGCTCTATTTCGACATGGTCATGGTCTTCCCATGGGGTTGGACCATCACGGGCCTCGTTGTCTGCTCCGTGATCGGCATCGGCTTCGGCTACTACCCGGCGTTGAAGGCGGCGTCATTGCATCCGATCGACGCGTTGCGCTGGGAGTGAGGTGGACCGGGAGTATCATGGATACGGACTTGAACATGGCGAGCTTGAAGATCCTCGTTGAGCGATATGCCGATGGGTATGTGGCTTATCCAGTCGGATTGAAAGGTGTCATCGTAGGTGAGGGCGATTCGCATGACGAGGCGATTGCCGACGTGACCTCGGCGATTCGATTTCACATCGAGACCTTTGGCGCAGAGGCGTTGGAGATGGATCCCGCGAACTGGGGCATCAGGTCATCCTTATTGCTTCTCATGACATGCTCTTGTCTGGACACGCGGGTGCGTCTGGCGAGGCCGCCTCTGCGTTGAATGTTTCTCCGCCGCCAGTCCCAAGAGGAGCATTACCGCTGAGACGCAGAGGACGCAGAGAGTTCTTCGCGAGGTTGTGTCATTCCATCTTCGTCGGCGCATCGCGCCGCAAACGCGGTTCAGGATGATGCGAGCTCGTCCGCTTGCACCCCCAGCTCCGCCATCGCCCGAATCACCTCCCCGACGCTCCAGGCTTGGGCGATGCAGCCGCGGGCGTGGTGCGGCGGGGCGCCGTCGAAGATCTCCGAGATGCTTCCGACGCAGGCCTCTTCAATGTGGGCTTGGAGGCCCGCGAGGATTCGGCGGCCTTCGGCGATTCCTGCTTCGGCTCGCACGCGGACCAGCGCCGTGATGTACGGGCCCAGGAGCCACGACCAGACGGTCCCCTGGTGATACGCGCCGTCGCGTTGAAGCGGACCTCCCTCGTAAGCCGGCACATAGTGCGGATCATCGGGCGACAGGCTGCGCAAGCCTGGCGGCGTGAGCAACGACTTCTCGACGGCGCTCAGTACCTTCTCGGCCGCCGCTCCTTCGATCAATGGATACGGGAGGCTGATTGCGAAGATCTGATTGGGACGCAGACTCGCATCTCGTGTGTCGCCGTCAATCACATCGAAGAGGCACGCCTCTGCGGCGTTCCAGAACAGCTTGCGGAAACTGGCCAGCGACCGTGCGGCGCGTTCCGCCAGACCTTGCGCTGCCTCCTTCGAGCCGAACCGCGACTCGAGCGACGACAGAATGCGAAGCGCGTTGTACCAGAGCGCGTTGATCTCGACCGGCTTCCCGATCCGCGGCGTCACAACCCAGTCGCCGACCTTTGCATCCATCCACGTGAGCTGGACACCGGGATGGCCTGCGACGAGCAGGCCATCCGAATCCTCGTGGATGTTATGCCGCGTTCCGCGCTCATGCCAGGCGATGATGTCGCGCAGGATCGGCAGGAGCGTGTCGCGCACGAACGCCTCGTCGCCGCTCCGCTCGAGGTAGTTCTGCGCCGCGACGAAGAACCAGAGCGTGGCGTCGGCGGTGTTGTACTCCGGCGCCTCGCCGCTGTCGGGGAACCGGTTCGGAAGCATGCCTTCGCTGACGCTTTCCGCGAATGCGACCAGAATCGCACGGGCATCATCGAACCGGCGCGTCGCAAGGCAGAGGCCTGGCAGCGCGATCATGGTGTCGCGCCCCCAGTCGCAGAACCAGTGGTAGCCGGCGATGATGGTCTTGCGATCAACTCCTCGGCGGACGATGAATTGATCGGCGGCAAGCGCGAGTGCGCGTCCCATGCGTCCGACGCTTTCACCGAGGCCGCTGCTTCGGATGACATCCTCGCGGCGGCGGCGCTCGGCGTCGATCATGTCGAAAGCATCGCGTCCGCAGGGGTTCTCAGTCGATGCGATGACCGCGCAGCGCGAACCTTGGGCGAGCGTCATCCGAAAGAAGCCCGGCGTGAAGAGATCCTCATGGAAGTCGAGGCCGCGCTCCTGCTCGCGTGCATATTCGAAGCGGTAGTACCAATCCGGAGCGGAAGTGAAGACCGATCCCAGCACCGAGAGGAAGAGCGTTGGCGTGCCGTTGTACGGCTGCAGCGAGAAGATGCCGGCGTCGAATCTGGCGTCGCGCCGGATGAAATCGTTTGCCGCGGCGAGGCCGTGATAGTCGCGGGCTGCCAGAAATGGCCGCAGTTCGAGCGAGACCGGGGCGGGCGCAGCGAGGAGCTCGTATGTGACGACCGTCGTGTTCTCGCCGTGGATCGCCGCGATGGTCTTGCGCAACCGCACATCGGCGAACGAGTAATCGAACGACGGAAAGAGGTCGCGCTCGAAGGCGTCGAGCATTTCGAATCCGCGTGGGAAAACGGTGCCCGGATACTGATTGCATCCGAGGTCGAAGGAACCGTCACCGATGACGAGCCGCTCGTCGAGCTTCGAGAGCAGCACGATCCGGCCGACCGGAGGGCTCGTGGCAGGCACGAGCAGGCCGTGGTATCGGCGGGTGTTGGCTCCGCACGCGGTCGAGCTGGCGTAGCCGCCGAGACCGTTCGCCTCCAGCCACTCCAGGCGCGAAGCCTTCTCCCAGTCGCCGCGAAGATCGAAGTGAATGGGCATCGTGTTCTCCGGCCGTTGCGCTGACAGGACCCAGGTTCACTCGTTCAAACGACCCGGTGCCAGGGCACGGAAAGTATCCGATCCGACAACCATTGAATCTCGTCTCCGTCGTGAAGAAGGAGGCCGCCGCTGAAGTGGTCCGGGTATTCGTCGCGAAAGGCGACCAGGCCTCGAATATCCTTCAGCCCCGGCTTTGCCGTGGCTTTCACTTCGATCGGAATGAGCTTCCTTCCGCTCTCGATGACGAAATCGACTTCGAGATCGCTCGCCGTGCGCCAGTAGAGTATCTCGGGGCGTGGAATCTGACCGTCTCTCCACGCCAGCAGGTCCGACAGCACGAGGTTTTCCAGATGAGGTCCGCTCGGGGTCGGGTCGCCTGCGAGATGCAATGCCAGCCCGGTGTCGCTCCAGAAGACCTTCGGGCTCTTGATCAGCCTCTTCGTCCGATTTACCGAGTATGGCTCGAGCCGGATGAGTTGAAACGATGTCTCGAGAAGGTTCAGGTATCGCTGTACGGTTGGGCGTGGGATTCCCGTGTCCCTCCCGAGCTCCGCCTGATTGAGAAGGTTCGCCAGTCGGAGCGAAGCAGCCTTCATCAGACGGCGAAAGTCGGGGAGATTGTCGATGGCAGCGAGATCCTGGAGATCGCGCTCGAGATAGGTTCTCACGTAGCCGTCGAACCAGATCGTTCTCAGATCATCGCCGGCGATCTCGACCGCCGGCGTCGGATATCCGCCGATCGCCGCTTCTCGTCTCCAGTGTGCCGGCCCGAGCGTTTCGCTGCGCGCGATGTCGTACCACTGCGAGACCTTGTGATTGAGCAGATCGCTCCAGATCCCGGTTGTTCCGAGGCCGAGTTTTTCCCTTCGCGTCAGCGGCCATAGATTGATGTAGCTCGCCCGCCCGGCCAGAGTCTCCGAGATTCGCTGCATCAGAAGGAGATTGGACGATCCGGTGAGGACGAACCGGCCTGGAACACGCGGCCGGTCGCTGTCGATGGCGCGCTTGATGGCGAGGATCAGGTCCGGCTCGCGCTGAACCTCGTCGAGCACGATGCGCGGAGCGCTGCGCAGGAGATCGTCCGGTCTGGTTGCGGCCCGATCCCGGACGTCGAGATCGTCGAGCGTGAGGTAGAGGTGATGAGCGAGAAAGGGCTCGGTGCGCACCAGAGTGCTCTTGCCCGTCTGCCGCGGTCCCATAAGGACGACGACTGGCGAGACCTTCATGGCCCGTCGGACGGTCTCGCCGGCGTAGCGACTCAGATACTTAGGAGGGTCGCCCATGCCGTGGGCGATTATCGCTCACGGCGTGGGCGATATGCAATGCCCTCGCACCAGCCGATTCCAGGCGTGCCGCACGCCTCAGTAAACCTTCACCGCCTCCGGCGGCAGCGGCCTTCCGGCGCGCCGCTGGATGGCCTCCTGGAGGATCTCGATCAGCGCGAGCACGTTCGGGACCTTGTTCGATGCGACCGTCAATGCAGCGAAGAGCTTGCCTTCCTTCTTGATCACGAGCGCCAGGCCGGTCAAGTCGATGGTCGTGATCTCGCTGAGAGGTACGGAGATCTTCTTGAAACGAAGCGAGTCGCCGGTCAGCGTGACGGGGCCGAATTCGACCGGCTCGAGTCGCACAAGCTTCTCGCGAAAGGCAGGGAGCATGCGGGC
The DNA here is from genome assembly GCA_035632455.1 of Thermoanaerobaculia bacterium. GTDB lineage: Bacteria > Acidobacteriota > Thermoanaerobaculia > Gp7-AA8 > Gp7-AA8 > DASQGS01. The sequence goes on from DASQGS010000280.1 coordinate 9,327, forward strand.
GTGCAGTTTGCCGAGCAGAAGGTTCTTGATCTCCTGCGCCTTGGCGTACGTCGCGGTGACGGCGATGGCTTCGCCGCGTCCGACGAGCCGCAGGTCGAAGTTGAGCGCCGCCTTTCTCTTCTTTTGCATCATGGCGACGATCAGCCAGCCGATGACTCCACCGGCGTGAAACATCGCCGCCTGATTGCTCAGAATGCGGTAGCGGTACTCCACGATCTCGTCCCACGTCATCTCGACGGAGCCGAACATCGTGTCGCGCCGGATCCCGCGCTCGTTGACGAGGAGCTGCACCTTGGAGAGCCACACGAAGCCGAAGGCGCCGAGCGCAAACGCGACGATCGCGATCGTCATCGCGACGACGTTCAGCGGCGACTCGTCGAGCGCAACAGCCACCGCGATGGCGATGATGACCACGGTCACCAACCCCACCGCGACGCGCCCGCCGTATCCGTGGCGGTAAACCCGTTCCGGGCCGATCATGTCCATGCCGTGACTCCTCGGTTCTATTCGAGAATGATGTGCAGAGGCACGCAATAGTAACGGATGAAGTCGCTCGGCCCCGGTCGTTTCTTGAACAGACATGCCGCCCTTGCTTGAGTGCGGACATGTCGAAGGTCACGAGGAATCTCCCACTCGCAATCAGACTCCGCCTCGAGTTGTTCGACCTCGCAACCGCGAGGCAGATCAAACGCCAACGGCGCAGGGCACTCCCGGCCACGAAAACTCGCGGCTGGACTCGGGCCGAGCTTTACGATCGTGCCCGCAATCGTTGAGAGATTTCGACGTGAATCCTAAGAATCGACCCGCCTTCACGCCCTTGCAAGGCCGGTACCTCGCATTCATCGATGCCTACACGAGAGTTCATGGCGTCCCGCCCGCGGAGGCCGATCTCCAGAGCTACTTCCAGGTGACGCCGCCGTCCATCCACCGTCAGAAAGTCACTGAGCAGTGGGCGGTGGCACGCTGACCACCGACCACCGACCACTGCTCACTCTCCACAAAGCTTACTCCGTCTCGCCCTTCAGTCCCCTCTGCTCCAGCAGCGGCTCGACGATGGGGTCGCGGCCGCGGAATTTGCGGAAGAGGACGGCAGGATCTTCGGTGCCGCCTCGGCTGAGGATCATCTCGCGGAAGCGCTGGCCGTTCTCGCGGGTCATGCCACCGTGCTCCTTGAACCAGACATAGGCGTCGTCGTTGAGGACGTCGCTCCAGAGGTACGCGTAGTAGCCCGCGGCGTAGCCGCCTCCCCAGATGTGCGAGAAGTACGTCGTGTGATAGCGCGGCGGGACCTGGGCGAGGTCGATGTTGAAGCGCTTGAGCGCGGCCTGCTCGAATGCCGTCGGATCCTGCGCCGGTGCGTCGGGCGGGAGCGTGTGCCAGGCCATGTCGACAAGCGCGGCGGCGAGGTACTCGGTCGTGGCGAAGCCTTGGTTGAACTTGATGCCCTTCTTGATTTTCTCGACAAGCGCCTGCGGCATCGGCTCGCCGGTCTTGTAGTGCTTCGCGTAGTTCGCGAAGACCGCGGGCTCGAGGGCCCAGTGCTCGTTGAACTGCGATGGGAACTCGACGAAGTCGCGCGGCGTGCCGGAGAGAGTCGGGTACTTGACGTTCGACAGCATGCTGTGCAGGGCGTGGCCGAACTCGTGGAACATCGTGGTGACCTCGGTGAAGGTCACCAGCGCCGGCTGGCCGGGCGCCGGCTTCGTGAAGTTGCAATTCTGCGTGACGACGGGCCTCGTGCCGAGGAGATTGCTCTGTCCGACGAACCCGCTGGTCCAGGCGCCGCCGGCTTTGCTCGGGCGTGAGAAGTAGTCGACGTACAGCAG
>DASQGS010000281.1:0-4892 GCA_035632455.1 Thermoanaerobaculia bacterium
GGATTTTCTCGACCGATGGCGTTGGGTTCCCCACTCGGCGAAACGGCAGCTCGCTGAAGATCCCCGACTCAAAGCGCTGGATCCGCGACGGCGAGTTCCACTACCCGGCCATGATCGGCATCGGCCCCGGCATCGAGCAGAACACGCACAAGATCGGCGAATGCGTCGACTCGCGCGAGTTCCCTCCGGTTGCGGCGTTCATGGCGAGGTTCCCGTCGATGTATCGGTCGAAAACGAAGCAAGGGTGAGTGCGCCGGCGGGTTCGCCGCAGCAGCGAATTTGTGTACACATCGGTGGCCCCTCGTGTGATCCGTTTCGGGTACAATTGCCTCGGAGGTCGCTCGTGAAGACGGCTACGATTCGTGAATTCCGCAGCAACATCGCCAAGCTCATCGCCGACGATGACTCTGTTCTCGTCACGAAGCACGGCAAGCCCGCGGCCGTGGTCTATCCGCTGGGCGACCCCAAGAAGATCCCACTCGAGCTTCGGCGGAAACTCTACGTCACGCTCGCCGGAGAGATCGCGAAGCAGCTCGATACCCAGCACGTCACCGAAGAGCAACTACAGCGTGACTTCGCCGAACATAAGAAGCGTCGCCGCCGATAGCTCGGTATCTACACATCGGGTGCGAAGATCGACAGCGACTCCGCGAACTCGACCTTCGGCTCGCCCTTGACGCCGATTTTCTGGATGGCCGGCGTCAGCCGAATCTCGAGGAAACGCTGGAAGTCCGCCGGCGAGTTCCACAGATCGAGCACGTGAAAGCCGTCAGCGCCCAACCAGGCCACGTGGAACTTCGCGCCCACAGGCGCATCCGTCTCCCACTTCACCATCTGGCGCACTTCCTCGTATTGCTCCTTCGAGACCTCGGGCCAATGCGTCACCATTACGGTCGCCATACTCTCTTCCTCCGATTTTGCAGACATTACGAAGGACGATCGTGATCGGATTGGCCGGGCGCGTTTGCCGGCCGGGCGATCCCGGCGCTACCGTAGCGACGCGCGCTACCGAGGCACGCGCTCGATCGTGTCGTTCGCCGTGACGAAGTACACCGAGCAGGAGTCGACGGCGAAGTACGGCGTATCGAGCACGGAAACCAGCACCGGCGTCGCCGCACCACCGGCGAGCGGAAAGGAGCGGATTCCCTCCGAGGTCGCCGAGACGCCGTGGGCATAGAGCCTGTCGGGCGAAAGGCGCAGAGCCAGGGTCAGCAGGCCGGCGGTGGCCGCCTCGATCGTCGTCGTCGCGCCGCCGGTCTTGGGCATCTTCTGAACCGAGCCATTCTTGCTGCTGAGGTTGAATGTCGAGAAATAGAGGTCGTTGCCGGAAACCAGGAGGGCGATGGTCGTGGTCGCGTTCGTCAGCTTGGTGACCGTGCCGCCGTTCTTCGGCACGCTCCGTATGCCGGCGGCCGTGCTGCCCAGTCCGCTGCCGGTCTCAGTGAAATAGACGGTGGTGGCATCGAGGGCGAGGCCGGTAGGTTCGGAGAGGTTGGTCGCCAGAGAGGTGCGGTTCGCACCGCTCTTCGATGCCTTCTCGATCCTTCCGTCGGCCAGATACGTCTGATCGGTGAGGTCAAACGTTCCGACAGCAATCCAGTAGATGCTCGAGTCGTCGACGACGAGGTCGTAGATCGTCAGGATATTGCTGGCTCGAAGGGTCGGTGTGCCGCCGCTCTTCGGGACGGAGAAGATCGAGCTGAAGACGAAGTTTGAATCGACGTTGCCGAAGAAAAGTGTGTCGCCATCGAGGACCATGCGCTGCACCGACGAGCCATCGGCAATATTCACGAGCTGCGTAACGCTGCCCCCGCCCTTCGGAGCCCGGAAGATGCCGCCGCCGTCGTCGGCGAAGTAAACGTAGGCATCGTCGGCGACGATGTCCTGCGAAAAATAGAGGTCGGCAATGACGCCCGAAATGCACGGGTTCCCAGGCTGGGTCGTGACGCGCCTGCGGGCCGCGAGCGCCGGCATGCCGATCAACACGAGCGCGGCACACAACAGGACGAGTTTTCTGGGGCTCATGCGGTTCACTATAGCCCCGGCGTGTGGACGAGTCGATCCGGTTGCGGGATCGTAACATCGGGGGACGCAGTGAGCAGTGGTCAGTGGTTGTCAGTGGTCAGTGGTTGTCAGTGGTCAGTGGTCAGTGGTCAGCACGTCATCCTGAGCCGCGTAGACGGCGAAGGATCTTCTGGGCAGGATCACGGCTCTCGCAAGGAGATCTTTCGGCGCGCTCTACGCCTCCGGGGTTCCGCCGCCTCAGGATGACACGATCGCTGCTGGTTTCTGGTTTCTGGTTTCTGGTTTCTGGTTTCGCCTTCTGCCTTACCATATCTGGACTGATGTTCCAGCGAGGGCACCGGGCGCTATACGCGGCATTCGATCGATTCCCGTCGCGGAAGGGGGCGGCGATTCACATCGATCGCTTCGCGCGGACGCTGTTCGACGAATTCGGCGGCGGTTGTCTCTACGTTCTCGGCGGCGCTGATCTCCCGGCCCATCAGCGCGAGGGAGCGATCGACATCATCCGCTTCTCCGCGGAGGTACCGAACTTCCTGGAGCGCGCACTCTCGTTCGGAACGCGATTGAGCGCGTTGATCGACGAGCTCGAGCCGTCCCTCGAGATCTGCCACTTCCGCGATCCCTGGAGCGGCACCGCCATCGCTCTCCGCCCGCGGCACCGCTACGCGACCGTGTATGAGGTCAATGCCTTGCCATCGATCGAGCTGCCGTCGCTCTTCCCTTCGGTCGCGCCGCGTACGCTCGAGAAAATCCGCCGCAGCGAGCTGGCGTGCTGCGACGCGGCGGATCTGATCGTCACTCCGTCGCAGACGACTGCGACCTGTCTCGCCTCGCTCGGCGTCGAGCCCGGAAAAGTGCGCGTCATTCCGAACGGTGCGGACATCGAGGCGCCCCTGCCGCGCCCGGCCGGCGCTCCGGAAACCTATCTCCTCTATTTCGGCTCGCCGCAGCGATGGCAAGGCATCGACACGCTCTTGCGCGCGTTCGCGCGTCTCGCGGACTTCGAATCGCTGCGCCTCGTCATCATTGGCTCGCAGGAATCGCGTAGCTGGAAGCCGTACGAGAAGATGGCGGCGCGCCTCGGCATCGACAGCCGCATCGACTGGCGATTCGCGCTCGACGGCGCGACCCTCTCCGCCTGGCGGCAGCACGCGTTCGTCTCCGTCGCGCCGCTCGCCGATTCGCCGCGCAACGTCGTGCAAGGTTGCGCGCCGCTGAAGATCGTCGAGTCGATGGCCTCGGGTGTCGCGGTGGTGGCCTCAGACGTTCCGCCGGTCCGCGAGATCATCCGCGATCGCGAGAACGGATGGCTGGTTCACCCCGACCGACCGGCGGAGCTGGCGCGCGCGCTGCGCATCCTGCTCGATCATCCCGAGCTCACCGCATCGCTCGGCCGCAAGGCGCGGCAGACGATCGAAAAGTCGTTCACCTGGAGACAATCAACCGAGGCATTGCGGAACGAGTACCGCGCCCTGGTTGAGAAAGGAGCCGCCGTCCGATGAGCATCAAGGCCGCGTATGGAGCGCTCACCGCGGAGCAGAAGCAGATCATCGCGGAGAAGAAAGCCGAGGTGAAGAAACCGATCGGCGAGATCATCCCGATGCTGGTGCAGCTCGCGGCGTTCGAGAAAGAAGCCGCACGCGTGCGCGGCCGCTCGGGATGCGGATTCTTCCTGGCGGTGGTCGCCGTGCCCGTCCTCGCGATCATCACCGGGAACGGCGTTCTTCCTCCGTTCATCGGCTGGCCCCTCGTGCTCATCGACCTCGCCCTGACGGTGTTCGTGGCTACGGTGTACTTCCGCACGCGCTCCGTCGATCTGTCCGCGAACCTCGGTGCGGTCGCCGTTCCCGTGCTCGTGATGTTCCGCGACGACATCGATGCCGCGGCTCCGGTCGAGATCCGCCTCGACCTCCGCAAGCCGATGGCCGACGCCAAGAAAGTCCGCCAGAGCGAGCCCTACAAGCACGGCGTCTACAAGAAGATCGTCGACGTCTTCTACGAGGATGCCTGGCTCGCCGCGAGCGCCGTTCTTCGGGACGGCAATCGCCTCGCCTTGAGCGTCACCGACACGATCCGCAAGCGATCGAAGACCAAGACCATGGGCGGCAAAACCAAGACGAAATTACAGACGGCGAAGCGGACCGAGATCGACGTCGATCTGACCGTGAAGAGCAAGCGCTTCACGATCGAGCCGCCGCCGGGGGCGACGGTGAAGGAGGGTGACGGCAAGCGCACGGTGAGCGTTCGCAAGCGCACCAGGAGCAAGAACCTGACCCCGATTCCGCCGAACGAGATCATCGACGTCGTGACCGGGCTCTACAGCGCGGTCCGGCCCGCTCAATAGGAGACGCGCAATGGCGACCTGTATGGCACGAAGCGGCCTTCTCACACTCAACGATTGCGGCAACCCCGCCAGCGCCACTTGCCCGGCCTGTGCGCGCGCCATATGCATGGAGCACCTTTCGCCCCTCAGCGGCTTTACGCAATGCCTCGACTGCTACGCGCGGGCAAACGACGCGACGGTCGATCCGAATTACGGGCCGGAATGGGCCTGGCGCAGCCGCCACCAGTACTATCGCGACAGCCACTATCGCCCGCTCTACGCCGGCGCGTACGTCGGCGATTACTACGATGACTACGACGTCCGCTCGTTCGACGATTCGACGAATGAAGGCGCGGGGGACGATGACGATGGCGCCAAGGGAGGTTTTGCGGAGAGCTGAGCTACGTCATCCTGAGAGGCTGTGAAGGAATCGACCTTTCTGATATTGCCGGTTTTTTCTGGTATCGCTGCGCGACGGAGGCGAGACGTTCTACTCGGGCCGGCGAACGGGCTGACGGGTCAGAATGTCGCGCTGGACTCCCGA
>DASQGS010000282.1:0-5535 GCA_035632455.1 Thermoanaerobaculia bacterium
AATCGAAGTCAAAGTCCGGCGACGCCAACGGCAACGGCTACGCCAACGACAACCTCGCGAGCCCACCGGGATGATCTTCGGCAACGCCAACGGCAACAGGCAACGGCGACGAACTTCGTGAGCCCACCAGGATGATCTTCGGCGACGGCGACGGCAACGGCTACGACTACGACCACAGCGCCTCCGGCAAGGCCTACGGCGACGGCAACGACTACGACTACGGCAAAGGAATCGACTACGGCTGGTACGGCGGCCGATTTGGCGTAAACTCCAGGAATCCTGAGGATGAAGGGCTCGTTAACCTTGACACGTCCCGACCCGGTTTCTATCGTTGGGATGGCGCTCCCGCACGGGGAGTGCTAACGCGGAGAGTCCGCAACAACACGATGGTTCAGAAGCTCGAAGTGCACGGAAACGACCTCGACACCCGCGCCCGCGAGGTGCTGCGAGAGATCGTCATGCAGCACATCTCCAGCGGTGAGGCCATCAGCTCGCGCACCCTCGCGAAAAGCGGTCGTTTCCAGCTCTCCCCGGCCAGCCTCCGCAACGTGATGGCCGACCTCGAGGATCTGGGATACCTGTCTCACCCGCACACCTCCGCGGGCCGCGTTCCCACCGACCGCGGCTATCGCTTCTTCATCGAGCACCTCATGAAATCGCGGCGCCTGACCCAGCACGAGCGCGAGGTCATCGACGACGAGGTCGGGCACGCCAACGAGATCGATGAGGTGATGGTTCTGGCCTCGCGCCTCCTGGCGAAGATGACCGATCAGGTCGGCGTTGTGTTCATGCCGACTCTGCACCAGCTCACGATGCGGAGCATGGACCTGATCTCGGTCGCCGAGAACAAGATCCTCTGCGTGATCGTCGGGATGAACGGCGTCGTGGTCAATAAAGTCATCGAGGCGCCGGTGCGGTTCTCGCGCGACGAGCTGGAGAAAATAAGCCGCTACATGTCCAGCGAGTTCACCGGCACGTCGCTCGATGCCGTCCGCCGCAGACTCGTTCTCATGACCGACGAGGAGCGGGCCAGCGGCAATCAATCGCTGCACCGCACGCTGTCGCTGGGGATGGAGGCCGTCGAGGATCTTCTGCCGATGGAGCACGAGCTCTACGTCGAGGGTGCGGTCTCGATCCTCAACAAGCCCGAGTACGCCGAGCCGGGGCGGATGCGCCGCACGTTCCTCGCACTTCAGGAAAAAGAGAAGCTGGTCCAGATCCTCAACTCCTGCCTCAACGCGGACGGGTTGCAGATTCTGATCGGATCAGAAAGCGACTTCACGCAGATCCACAATTTCAGTATCGTGGCCCGCCGATACGGCACAGGCGAGGCTCCCCTCGGCATGGTCGGCATCATCGGACCGATGCGGATGGAGTACGCCCGGATGGCGCCGCTGGTCGACTACCTCGGCCGGGCGCTGAGCCGCAAGATCGAAGAACGGGCCCAGGAGCAGTGATGGAATCGAACAAACCGAATGGCGGAAACGGCGCCGAGGACGACACCTACGTGCTGGAAGACACCGGCGAGACCCTCGAGGACATCGAGGCCGAGCTGGAGTTGTCGGAGCGCCAATCGAGCGCGGCCGAGGCAGTTGCTGATGAGGCCCAAGAGGCGGAGGTAGCCGGGGCGCCCTCCGATGCCGCGCCGGAGACCTTAGTTCGCGAGAATCAGGAGCTTCGCGACAAAGTCCTCCGCACGCTCGCGGACTACGAGAACTTCCGCAAGCGCAGCGAGCGCGAAAAAGCGGACTTCTATCGCTACGCCCTTGCCGGCACGCTGCGCGAGTTGCTGCCGGTTCTCGACAATTTCGAGCGCGCGCTCTCCCACGCCGGCGAGGAAGACGATTTCCACAAGGGCGTGGTCCTGATCTACAAGCAGCTCTCCGACGCTCTCCAGAAGCACGGCCTTCGGGTCATCGAGGAAGTCGGTGTGCCCTTCGATCCCAATTTTCACGAGGCCGTGGTGCGCGACGAGAATCCGTCGGTTCCATCGCATACCGTGGTCGAGATTCTTCAGAAGGGATACTTCCTTCACGATCGTCTTCTCCGGCCGGCCATGGTCAAGGTGTCGGTCGGCGGCCCGGAGTACCACGAGGAAACACCAAGCTGAAACCGGCGCGCTCATGACATTCGAGCGGGAGCGACGTCGCCGATCCGGCTTTTTCGGACGGCCCACCCCGCATCGATGACCTGGGGCGCCGGTCGTTGTTGAACGAGATCCGGAAAACTCATGGCCAAAATCATCGGAATCGATCTCGGAACGACCAACTCGTGCGTGGCGGTCGTCGATGTCACCACGCCGCAGGTCATTTCGAACCGGGAAGGAAGCCGGACTACGCCGTCGGTCATCGGCTTCACCGAGGATGGCGAGCGCCTGGTCGGTCAAATCGCCAAGCGCCAGGCGATCACGAATCCGTTCAACACCATCTTCGCCATCAAGCGCCTCATCGGCCGGAAGTTCGATTCGGACGAGGTGGGGCGGGCGAAAAACGTGCTTCCGTTCCAGATCGTGCCCGCGGCGAACGGCGACGTGAAGGTCAAGATCCGCGACCGCGACTACTCGGCCGAAGAGGTCTCAGCGTTCGTGCTAATGGAGATCAAGTCCTTCGCGGAGGAGTTCCTCGGCGAGCCGCTGACCGAGGCCATCATCACCGTCCCGGCCTACTTCAACGACTCCCAGCGCCAGGCCACGCGCGATGCCGGGAAGATCGCCGGCCTCGACGTGCTGCGCATCATCAATGAGCCCACCGCCGCCGCGCTGGCCTACGGTCTCGACAACAAGCAGAACCAGCTCATCGCCGTCTACGATCTCGGCGGCGGCACGTTCGACATCTCCATCCTGAAGCTCGAGGACGGCCTCTTCGAAGTCCTCTCGACCTCCGGCGATACGTACCTCGGCGGCGAGGACTTCGACAAGCGGGTCATGGACTGGCTCATCGAGAACTTCGAGAAGGAGACTGGGATCGATTTGCGCGAGGATCGCATGGCCCTGCAACGGCTCAAGGAAGCGGCCGAGCGCGCGAAGTGCGAGCTCTCGAGCGCCGATGAGACCCGGGTCACGCTGCCTTTCATCTCCGCGGACGCCTCGGGGCCGAAGCATCTCAATTGCGTTCTCCGGAGGCGGGAACTGGAGAAGATGGTCGACGATCTCGTGCAACGGACCATCGGTCCGGTCAACGACGCCCTCAAAGAGGCGGGCGTGAGGCCGTCGCAGATCGACGAGGTGGTCCTCGTCGGCGGCCAGACGCGCATGCCGAAAGTGTTCGACGCGGTCCAGAAGGCATTCGGCCGGGAACCGAACCGCAATATCAATCCCGACGAGGTCGTCGCCGTCGGCGCGGCCATCCAGGGCGGCATCCTGCGCGGCGACATCAAGGACATGATCCTGCTCGACGTCACGCCGCTCTCCCTCGGCCTGGAGACGCACGGCGGTCTCTTTACGAAGCTCATCGAGCGCAATGCCACCATTCCGACGAAGAACTCCCTGATCTTCACCACCGTCGCCGAGAACCAGAGCAAAGTTCAGGTCCACGTGCTGCAAGGTGAGCGCGAGTTCGCCCGCGAGAACAAGTCCCTCGGCAAGTTCGATCTGGTCGGCATCCCTCCCGCTCCGCGCGGAGTTCCGCAGATCGAGGTGACGTTCTCCATCGACTCGAACGGAATCGTGAGCGTTACGGCGCGCGACCAGGCCACAGGCCAGTCGCAAGGCGTGCAGATCAATCCGGCAGGCGGCCTGAGCAAGGACGAGATCGACCGGATCATCAATGAAGCCACCGAGCACTCCCGCGCCGACAGCCACCGGCGCGAGGTGCGCATGCTCCAGAACAAGCTGGAGGGAATGATTTACACGAACGAGAAGGTTTTCCGCGAGTTCGGGAAGCTGCTCAATGACGATGACCGGGACAAAGTGCAGAAAACCATCGCCGGCGCCAAGAACCTCATCGTCGAAGAGGACAAGCAGAAGCTCAACGATGCGATCTATGAGCTTCAGACGGCCTCTAGGATTCTCACGAGCGTCATGCTTTACAATCCGATGAAGCTCGGAGCGCCTTCCTCCTAAATGGAACGACTGATATTTTGCCGGCACTGAGGGAAAGCGCGCTTCCCTCTGCGTCCAAGACCTGACTGCACCTGACAAACATGGCGACAACCGAAAAACGCGATTATTACGAGGTCCTCGGGCTGGCGCGCGGAGCGTCGCTCGACGAGATCAAGAAGGCCTATCGCAAGATGGCCATCAAGTACCATCCCGACAAGAACCCCGGCGACGTCGAAGCCGAGGGGAGATTCAAGGAAGCGGCGGAAGCGTACGGCGTCCTCTCTGACGACGAGAAGCGCGCCCGCTACGATCGCTTCGGCCACCAGGGCGTCGGGGCCGCCGGCTTCAACGGCTTCGACCCCAACCAGTTCGCCGATTTCGGCGACATCCTCGGCGACCTCTTCGGATTCGGCGATTTCTTCGGCACCGGCCGGCGCCGCGGCGGGAGCCGGGCCGTCCGCGGCAACGATCTGCGCTATGACCTCACCCTGGCCTTCGAGGATGCTGTCTTCGGCAAGGAAATCTCGATCACGATTCCTCGCGTGGTCACGTGCAAGGCTTGCGACGGCTCGGGCGCGAAGGCCGGAAGCCAGCCGGTGACCTGCAGCGCATGCGGAGGCCGCGGCCAGGTGCGCTACTCGCAGGGCTTTTTCGCAGTGGCCCGAACATGCCCACAGTGCGGTGGGGCGGGCCGGGTAATCAAGGATCCTTGCACTGCCTGCCGCGGTGGCGGGCGCGTCCACGAGGAGAAGAAGCTCTCCGTCAAGATACCGGCCGGCGTCGACGAGGGCTCGCGCCTTCGCGTGCCGGGTGAGGGCGAATCGGGCGCGAGCGGCGGCCCGTCCGGCGATCTCTACGTGTTCATCTCCGTCCGCGACCATCCGAAGTTTCAGCGCCACGATTACGACATCCACTCGGAACAGGCGATCTCGTACACTCAGGCCGCCCTCGGCGCGGAGATTCAGACCGAGACGATCGACGGCGCGGAGACGCTGCATGTGCCAGCCGGGACACAGCCGGGCCACGTGTTCCGCCTGCGCGGCCGAGGCGTGCAGTTCCTCGATGGCAGCGGCCGCGGCGACCAGCACGTCCACGTGACCGTGCGCATCCCTTCATCACTCAGCGACGAACAGCGCGACCTCCTGGCCAAACTCGCCGCGCTTGAAGGGGAGAATCCTCCCGATCACAAGGGCGTGATCGATAAGGTGAAGGATTTCTTCACGGGGTGAGGGCGTGTCATTGGTAAACAGATGCCCGCAATGCAGGACTTCATCCTCTCGGTCACCTATGCGATTGAAGATGCCGCCCTCGGAGAATCGGTCAACGCCCGCCTGTTCCTGACAGAGTCGATCGGCAGCACCCTCAGCGAGTCGGACGGGATGGCAACGATCGAGGCATACTTCGATACCGCTCAGGCACGCAACGCTGCGCTCGCTGATCTTGGCGATCTCGCCGGCATCGAATTGCACACCATCGAGCGCGAGAGGATCGACTGG
>DASQGS010000283.1:0-6384 GCA_035632455.1 Thermoanaerobaculia bacterium
TCGGGAGTCCAGCGCGACATTCTGACCCGTCAGCCCGTTCGCCGGCCCGAGTAGAACGTCTCGCCTCCGTCGCGCAGCGATACCAGAAAAAACCGGCAATATCAGAAAGGTCGATTCCTTCACAGCCTCTCAGGATGACGCTCGCCTCATCATCGCGTCATCCGCCGTAGCGATTCATCGCGCAGCTTCTGCAAGGCCTCGATCTCGCGCTTCGTGTCTTCCGCCGCCGCGAGCCGGCCGCTCTTGCGAAGATAGAGCTCTTCTTCCTCGAGCAGCTCGAGGCGGTTCGCCGCTCCGCCGGCGACCGGACCGAGGTCGCGGTTGAGCGCGATCACGTCCTTGTAGCGCGGAAGGCGCGCGGCATCGTTCGAGCCGCACCAAGCATAGAAAGCGGCGATGCCCGCGAGGTAGACCGCGGCGGCGGTGGTGACGCTGCGTGCGCCGCCGTACTTCAACGCCAGCGCAACCAAACAAGCGATCCCTCCGAGGACGACGAGCGCGGCGAGTCCGACGATCATGACGTCCGCTCGAGCGTCCGGACGGACGAACGTCAGCGCGGCGAGCGGTGGCGGATGCATCACAGCGGCGACCTGCGCGGCCCAGAGCTCCGAAGGCGTCTGGTAGCGGTTGAGATCGAGACTCCCGGCGGCGAAGAAGAGCGACATCGTCCACGCGCAAGTCACAAGGGTCATCGCGATTGCCAGCCATCGCGGGATTCTCTTGAACAGCGCTGCAGCGCCGAGGATGAAGAAGATCGTGCAACTATCGAAACGTCGCTGGCCGAACGCGACGCCTCCCCAGAACGAGCGCTCGAATGCAGCGTTGATGATCCATTGCGCGACGAACGCGTAGATCGCGGCCAGCCCGAGGCGGCGATCGTCGTGCAGGAGAACGAAGAAACCGGCGATCGCGATCAGAAGGAACGGCGTCCACGGAATCATGCCGTGGAACCACGACAGCAACGGCTCCCACACCCAGATCCGCTCGAACGCGCGCCACGGCCGGCCTGGATCAACTCCGCCGACGCTCGCGAAACCGAGCGGATTGCCATCGAGGACGTAGCCCACGACGATCTGCGGCAGCGCGCCGATGAGGAACCCGGCCACCGCATAGGCGGCTCTCCGGACGAGCGGCCATCGATTGGAGGTCTCGGCGAGAATCAGCGGCAGCAGCGCCAGCGGAAGGTTCTGCGGACGCACGGCGAAGGCGATGCCGATCGCGAGTCCGAATGCGAAGAGGCGCCCGGCATCGGCGCGGTCGCGCAGGCGCAGCGCGAGGAGAACGACAAGCGACGAGATCGCGGCGCTGACGGCGTGTGCCATCAGGCTATGTCGCAGCGAGTACCAGGCCAGCGGGGAGCCGAGCCAGACGCCGGTCGCCGCGAGGAGCGCCGCACCCTCGCCGTATCGCGCTCGCGCCGCCGTGAATCCGGCGAGGAGCGCAAGCAGCCCGGCGAATGCGCTCGACACGATCACGGCGACGGAGTACGGCAGCGAGATGCCGTTCGGCGGATATCGGCGCAGCGCTGGCACGAGGCGGCGCATGGCGTCGCCGGCGACGTACGCGGGATACCACAGCACAGACGAGCCTGAGGTCCAGTGGTTGCCGAGGTGACCCGTTGGCGTGATTCCCTTGAAGCGGATGATCCCGTGGTCGATCATCCCGAAGGTCTGCCACTCGTTGAAGAAGAGGAGGTCGTGATCGAGCCATGTGGATGGGAGGTAAACGAAGTAGCCGGCGCCGTCGGGACGCGTGACGCCCGGTTGCAGCCAGAGCAGCGTCGCGATCGCCCAGACCGTGATCAGGGCGATCAGCGCGAGTCGGGCTCGCCATGCGGCAGTCATTCGAGTCGCTCGAGTCCGGCTTTGACCGCGTCGCTCAGCGGGACACCGGCAGCCGCGCAGTGTCTGGCGATGGTCTCGCAAGCTCTTCGCCTCTCCCCTCGGCGGAGCATTCCGAGGAGGTCCTGCGCGATGAGGCGGTCGAAGAATTCCTTGCGATCGGCGTCCGACGGCAACGCTTTCCTGGCCGCCTTCCGCAGCGAACCGAGGAGGTCGTTGGCCTCGGCGTACTCGGCGCCGACGAGCTTCTGCAGATCTTCCTTCAACGTTCGCGCCAGCGCCGGGGACTTCCCGCCGGTCGAGACCGCGATCTGGATCGAGCCCGTCTCGACGATCGCAGGCACGATGAACTCGCAGAGATGCGGCACGTCCACGACGTTGACCGGGATGCGCCGCCGCCGGCAATCACGAGCGATCCGTGCGTTGACGCATGGGTCGTCAGTCGAGGCGATGACCATCGATCGCCCATCGAGATCGAGCTCGTCATACGATTTCAACGCGACCGTGACGCGACCGCTCTTCGCCCACTCCGCGATCTCGTCCGTCACCCGCGGCGCGACGATCGTGACCCGCGCGCCGTAGCGAAGCATGGTCTCCGCTTTCCGCTGGCAGACGCTTCCGCCGCCGACGATCAGCACATCGCGATCCTCGACGTCGAGGTAGATCGGGTAGTACGGGAACTTCTTTCTGCCCATCGGATGATGAGTGTAGCTCTTCCCTCACCGTCCCGAGCTGTGGCGCCGCGGCGCAGGCGTCGTGGTGTTCGCGGGCGATACCGGTGAGGTCTGCGTGTCACACGATGCGTCCGCGCAATCGTTCAGGAGCGTGTGCAACAGGCGGTTCGGAGAGGATCCGTAACCCTTGGGCATGTGCAGCGCGTTCGCGGTCGCACCGGCGAGGACCATGGCCTTCACGTCGCCCGGCGACATGGTCGGGTATTGGGACAGCAGGCTTGCCGCAACTCCGGCGACGAGAGGTGCGGCCACGGAGGTTCCGTTCCATCCGGGGCTGCAATTCCAGTAGCCATCCTGCGCGAAGTGCGCGCCACCCACGCCGACACCGGGCGCGAAGAGCTGCACACAGCTTCCGAGGTTGCTGAACGACGCCACGTTGTCATCGCGGTCGCTCGCACCGACCGTCAGAACCTTGGGGTTGCTCGCCGGGGAGAAGGCGCAGGCATCCGACGCGTTGTTCCCGGCGGCGACGGTCACGACTACGCCGGATCCGATGAGCTTCGTGACCGCGTCGTCGAGGGAGCGCGAGTAGCTGAACACCATGCTGATGTTCGCGACCGCAGGGGTGGCGTGGTGCTGCACCACCCAGTTCACGGCGTTGATGACCTGGGTCAGCGTGGCGTTGCCCTGGCAATCCCCGACGCGCACCGGCACGAGCGTGGCGGCCTTCGCCACTCCGCTGTCCTTCCCGCCGGCCATGCTGGCCACGTACGTGCCATGGGAGTAGCAGTCGTCGGTGCCGTGGCCGTCGTTCACGAAGCTGACGCCCTCGGCCACGCGGCTCTTCTGATCGCTGTCGTAGAAGTCGTGGTGGGTCGCGCGGATTCCGCTGTCGATCACGTAGATGGTCACGCCCTTGCCGGCCTCGGGGCAGCTCGCGAACTGGCCGTCAAGAAACGGAGAGAGCTGGTCGATTCGGTCGAGCTGCCACGGGAGCGAATTGTCAGCGCAGCCCGCCGACTTCTGCAGGCATGCCATTTCCGCCGAGGCATCCTGCTCCACGGCGCTGACGCGCGGGTCGCGGCTGATCTCGATTGCGGCCTGCTCCGGCGCCTCGATGACGAACCCTTGCAGCGCATCCTGCCAAACGGTCTTGATGTTCACGTGGTGCTTGCGGGCGAGCTCCTCGGCGATGGCTTGGGCATTGATTCCGTCGCCCGGCGCAAGCTCCACCAGATACGAGCCGAGGATCGGCCGGGAGTGCGTCTGAATGAGACCGCTGCCCGCGGTTGCCGTTGCCGCAACGAGCGCCACAAGGAGAGCCGCAACGAAAACCCGGTTGCTCGTGACCGCCGCGTTGTTTCTTCCAAAGGTGACCATAACATCCTCCGCTGGTCACCGCCCCTTCGCAAAAGGGGCACCATCGGAGGAAGTTTTCTAAGCAACTGAAATCGCAGCACATAGGCGAGGCAGGAGATCGACCATGGGCGTCCGTCATCACGTCGGGCGTCCACAATCTGGACGGAAGAGGGGCCCGCATGGAGGCTTGGAAGTTCTCCCTCTCCCCGCCAGAGCCGTTGCCGAGAAGGTGCGACCCGGGTGGGGAGAAGGACTTCTCAGACCGTCTGATTTCTGGACGCATTCCGATCTTCAGTCTCCCGTGGTTGCGGCGAACTCGCCCAACTCATTGCAATCATTACGCGAACGACATGGCACGGCACTTCCAAGAGCAGGGTGAGTGATTCCGTTCATAACCAAGTGGTTGAAGCGACCTTCCTCTGCGCTGGCCTGTGCCGGGAGCGTCGTGGCCGGCGTTGCATTCGCGTTCACGTGGGCTGCCGGATCGAATCTCGCCGACCTGTTCTTGATCGTCGCCGTCGGCTTCGCTGCTTTCAGCGGATGGCCGGCGCTGATGCTCGAGCTCGAGGAGACGAAGATCGGGAGAAAACGCTCCGAGCGACTCCTTCGCGAGAGCGAGGATCGATTCCGCCTGCTGGCACAGACGACGAATGACGCAGTCTGGGACCTGGACATGACCACCGGGAGGATGTGGCGGGGTCACCAATTCGAGACCCTCTTCGGCCACTCGCCTGACGAAGCCGGACCGGCCGCATGGATCGATCACGTTCATCCCGATGACCGGCAACGCGTCCGGCACTCGTACCACGAGGCGATCGGGGCCGGAGAGCCGTCGTGGTCAGACGAATACCGATTCCGGCGCGTGGACGGAACATGGGCGCACGTTCTCGATCGCTGCTGCATCATTCGCGATTCACAGAAGCGTCCGATCCGCGTCCTCGGTGCCATGATGGACATGACCGAGCAGAAGCAAATGGCCGAACAGCTCGCCCAGACCCGGCGAGTCAGCAGCCTCGGCCGGATGGCCGCGTCCGTGGCTCACGAATTCAACAATGTACTGATGGGCATGCAGCCCAATCTCGAGGTCGTGCGCCTTCGTGCCACCGAACATACCAAAGCCATCGACCACATCCTGACATGCGTCCAGCGGGGCAAGAGAATCACGGAGGAGATCCTTCGCTTCACTCGGCCCGCCGAACCCGTTCTTCAGTGCGTGTTCGTCCGGCGATTCCTCGATGAATGGTCCGCAGAGATCAGGCCGCTGATGGGAAGTGGAATCGAGCTGAGCATCGAGCAACGAAGCCCGGATCTCGAGATCCTGGCCGATCCTCTCCAGGTCTCGCAAATGCTCACCAATCTCGCGCTCAACGCTCGCGATTCAATCGAAGGCGACGGCCGGA
Organism: Thermoanaerobaculia bacterium; assembly: GCA_035632455.1. Lineage (GTDB taxonomy): Bacteria > Acidobacteriota > Thermoanaerobaculia > Gp7-AA8 > Gp7-AA8 > DASQGS01. The sequence goes on from DASQGS010000283.1 coordinate 5,275, forward strand.
TCTCTGTGCTCGCAGACCTTCCCCAGAGCTACAGCCGATTCGCATTTGCGGGCCTGAAGACGCCTGACCGGTACGTGCACTTCACTCTCGAAGACACGGGTACCGGCATGTCGCCGGAACAGCTCTCGCATATCTTCGAGCCCCTGTACACGACGAAGAAGCACGGCACCGGACTTGGGCTGGCCGTCACCTACCAGATCGTAAACCGGCACGGCGGCTTGATCTTCGCCGAGAGCGAGATCGGGCGCGGCACGACGTTCCACATCTTTCTTCACGCCGCATTGCCCGATGCCATCAACGCCGGAGGCCCAACCGTCGATTCGCCCGCGACCGGCGCCCCGCGCCGCTCGGCCGTCAGTCGAATCGTGCTCGTCGAGGATGAGCAGGCGGTCAGCGCGGGCATTCAGCAACTCTTCGAGCTCGAGGGCGTTCAAGTCGAAGTCGCCGAGACAGGCAGCGCCGCGGTGCCGGCAATCGAGCGAATCTCTCCGGATGTCGTGGTCCTCGACATCGGTCTGCCGGACATGAGCGGCGCCGAGGTCTATCAGCAGATCGCCAAGCGTTGGCCCGCGCTGCCGGTCGTGATCTCGTCAGGGCACGCCCACGTCGCCCATTTCGATAACCTGAAGTCGAACGTTACGCTGCTGATGAAACCGTACGATTTCGCGACCCTGCTGCAGACGATTCACGCGTTGACGGGCGTCTCAGGATATGCCGGATCGAAGGCGCCGGAAAAGGGCGCGAGCCGCGGATTGACGGCCAGTGACGAGGAGACCGTGAACTGAGGCGACCTCTGTCGCGGTACGCGTGGGTCCAATGATCGCAGTGCTCAACTCTCTCGGCATCGCAAATGCTAATCGGACGCACGCCGTTGGGCCTAGCCGCGCTGGGCCGCTCGATCGGTATGCGCAACGCCATTCGGCATCGCTGATCGGATTGCACGGCGTGGGGCCCAGCCGCGTTGGGCCGCTCGATCGGTATGCGCAGCGCCATTCGGCATCGCTGATCGGATTGCACGGCGTAGGGCCCAGCCGCGCTGGGCCGCTCGATCGGTATGCGCAGCCCCATTCGGCATCGCTGATCGGATCACTTCACACGCCTCTCCATCGC